>JANMNC010000039.1:0-15364 GCA_031373695.1 Methylotenera sp.
CTCATTATTAGTGCCTATTTATTGCACGATTTTTCACATTGGAGCATTTTTAAAACGCCACAACTTAATCGTCGTTGGGGCAATGTAATGAGTTGGATAAACGGCAGTTGCTACAGTACGTTTGAAGAAATTCGCAGCAAGCACATGCACCACCACGTAGACCGCGCCGATGTGCTGACATTTAATGTGCAGCAATTAATGCGTGACATGCCAGTTTGGGCAAGCAACACCATTAAAGCTTTAGAGTGGGCATACATACCTGCCTTAGAAATCTTGATGCATTTTTTGGTGATTATTCTGCCGTTTATCAAGCCAGAATGGCATCATAAACGCCTGCGTTTACTGCGTATTGTATTGATTAGAGCCGCTTTTTTTGTAGCTTTGGTATTCGTTTCAACAAAGGCATGGCTACTTTATTTGCTAGCCTACGGCATCATGCTCACGGCTTTGCGCTTTGCCGATGCTTTTCAACATACTTATGATGTATTTTTAGAATCTAGCTTATTGCAATCAAACGGTAAAATGAATGATGGCCGACTTTCTGCTGGCAAGCTGCGCGATCGCGCTTACGAGCAAGCCAATACTTTTTCTAATTTAACATCACTGCAATATCCTTGGTTAAACTTAATTTTTTTAAATTTCCCATATCATAATGCGCATCACGAAAAACCTATTCTGGAATGGCATGCACTACCCGCATTGCATAGGCAATTATTTGGTGATTTAGCGGCTTTGCCTGTGATTCCAATGTCAAAATTGCTCAAAGCCTATCATATGCATCGCGTAAAACGTTTGCAAAGCGATGATTACGGCATATTAAACAATGAATCTGCCAACGGCTTTATTGGCGCGGCTGGCGTGTCATTTTTAACGGCATTATAACGACTAAAAAATGACTTCTGTTACCAAGTTTTGGCCAATTTTAACTGCCACGCATCGTTACGATAAATCGATATCCACGCATAATCGCGGGGCAGGGCAGACCATTGAGGCACCGATTTTGGCCTATTTGATTGAAACCAATAATGGCCGTATTTTGTACGATGTAGGTTGTGATTATCATAAAATTAACCAGCCACCGCTAAGTGAAAAATATTACAACGCGGCGCTTGGTTTTGGCGCGCCGGTCATGAACGAAGCGCAACGCTTACCTAATCAGCTGGCGCGCATGGGCTTAACCATGGCCGATATTGATTTAATATTTCTTAGCCATCTACATTTTGATCATGCGGGTGGTTTGTGCGATTGCGGTCATACCGAAGTGCACGTGCAAGCAGATGAGTTAGCTGCAGCCAACCCGCAAACAGACATGGCTTATTTTGATAACGAAATTATTCAAGCAGCCAATTGGGTGGTTAAAAACGGTGAATATGACTTAGCAACTGGCGTGCGCGCCATTGCCAGCGCAGGACACACTGCAGGCCATATGTCGCTATTGATAGAAATGCCAAAAGGTGCACCTATTATTTTGGCGGGTGACGCCGCCGACTTAACTGAAAACATTGTGGATGAAATAGCCCCAGGCAATTGCTGGCAAAATGACACAGAAAAAGCGATTGCTAGCATACGCTATTTAAAAAGGTTGGCAAAAAGCGCACAAGCCGATTTATGGCCTAATCATGATATGGCGTTTTATCAAAGCTTAAGGCGTTATCCCAATTTTTACACTTAGATTTCATACTTAGGTCTCATACTTAGGCTTTGCGCATAAATGATTACCAATAAAGTCTTGCATCACCCCGTGCCAGCCGACTACAAAGGTGTATGGCAACGCACGCTATTACAAAGTACCGCTGGTATTGATACCACATCATTAGTACTGTGGATGCAAACGCAGCACTATCATATTGATATTCGCATTCCATCCAATTTACATTATTTAAGAAAAGTGCATCAATTAACAGATTACTCAATAGATGAGTTACATCTCCTTGCCCAGCAACAAGGTTTTGCAGGCATTACGCAGGTAGATGGCGATATTTGCAATTGGCACCGTGAAATAGATTTTCAACCAGCGAGTAATCAGCGAGATATTGGCAAAATGGTTTTCGCAAGCGCTGATTTTTTAATTGAAACTGGTATTGATGCAGATTACCTAGAGCATTGGCAGCGATTACCTAATAGTCAAATTAATTGCTTTTTTAAAACAGTTAAAGCTTTTAATCGGCATGGCTTAGAAAGCACTGTTTATTTGATGCGTGCAGGCCAACATATTGCTTATGCAAGGCCGCGCAGTGTGTTGTTGCCACAGGCAGATTCGTTGTTTGATGCTATTGAGCTATATCAGCCTGATATTGAGACACTATATGATTGGCTAGATACGGAAATCTCATTTGGTGAGCTGTTAAATGCGCATAGCTGGCAAATTAAATATTCAACATTGCCTTTTAAACAGGGCTTAATTATCGACCTGCAATAAACTTAAACCTTGTATCAGTTAACTTAAACTAGGCATCCATTAAATTAAAACGTTTTTAATTTTAGCTACTCTATCTTGTATTACTTTTACCCTCATATTAAATATGCAACCAGTCAATGTACTACCAGCCAGCCTCCAGTTAAATCCCAAAAAATTATTGAATAGCAAGTGGACAGCTGTAAAGCCTAGCAATAAAGAAAAGCATTTTATTGTGACTAAAATTATTATCAACGAATCACCATCTAAGCCCGCAGAGCAAATAGAAATCGAGGCAATACATTCTAAACGTAGCCAGATCATTGCTTGGCGCGCACTGTTAGATACCAACAGTTGGAAGCAGGGCTGGGTGTAATTGATGCGCCATCATATTGCTATTATTGGTGCTGGTATTTCAGGCTTATCTTGCGCTACAGCCTTACAAAATGCGGGTTTTAAAGTCACTGTGTTTGAAAAAAGTCGCGGTGTATCTGGCCGTATGAGCACGCGCGTTAGCGATAATTGGCAATGCGATCATGGCGCACAATATTTTACTGCACGCGACCCGCAATTTTATGCGGAAGTACAACGCTGGGTGAAAGCAGGTGTTACTGAGTTGTGGCAGCCTAAATTACAAGTATATGATGGTCAAAACTTCACGCAAAAACAGGCAACTACAGCGCGTTTTGTAGGGGTGCCGCGTAACACTGCACCAGCAAACTTTTTAGCTGAATCGTTAAATGTTGTAACAGGCTTCACTGTTAATCAATTACAGCATTTATCTCATCATAGTCTACCTAATCTTTGGCAATTAAGCTCAGTAGAGCAAGGTCTCAACGACACACTGTTTAATTCGGTCGTGCTAGCCATACCAGCACCGCAAGCCGCCGCACTACTGCAACAACCAGACCCTGAGCTAGCCAAAATTGCCGAAAGTTTAAAGATGCGCGGCTGCTGGGCATTAATGTGCCAATTTAAAAAACGTTTAAACTTACCTTTCGATGGATTATTTGTTAATGACAGTCTATTAAGTTGGGTTGCCCGCGATAGTGCAAAACCCGGCCGAGCAAGCAAAGCTAATGGTGAAACATGGATATTGCACGCTGATAGCGCATGGAGCGAAGTTAATATTGAAGCAGACCAACATATAATTGCCGAACAGATGATTGCCGAATTTATACACTTAGGCGGCGAGCACCCAGTAAGTTACAGCGTTCACCGCTGGCGCTATGCAGAATGTGTAGACTACTTAAACCTAGGCTATGTTTGGAGCTGCGACACCAATATAGGTTTATGCGGCGACTGGCTAAATGGTGGAAAGGTACAAGGTGCATGGCTTAGCGGGAAATTGCTTGCCGATAAATTAACAACAAGTTTACTAAATGCTACTTAAGCAATATGAGTGCAGAAGTACAAATAAATAAACCACCTTGCGGTGGTTTTAATTTATTGCTTAGATTATCTAAATAGTTAGCATTAGATAAGTTGGCGTCCCCACGGGGATTCGAACCCCGGTCGCCTCCGTGAAAGGGAGGTGTCCTAGGCCTCTAGACGATGGGGACCTAAGAAATAAACCTTATTTACTACAACAGCATTTTACTACAATTTGATGAATTTCTTTAAGGATATTTACCTTTAAAGCATATTTATCAGAGCTTTGGTGGAGGTAAGCGGGATCGAACCGCTGACCTCTTGCATGCCATGCAAGCGCTCTCCCAGCTGAGCTATACCCCCATTACTACTACCAAATTGGGCTTTAAAATCACACTGTTAGTTTGTGCAACTCAAAGAAGGCGCAATATTAAAGATGAGCGAGGTAATTGTCAATGAATAGTTGGGTTTTGCGTGTATTTATAGCTAAAATTTAATTGCAAACAAGTCAATCTGTAACAATTTAGCCGCGCGTATTGCTCTGCGATTCAAATGTTAACAAATCTACTTTAGGCTGCGGCTGCCAACCTATTGCGCGGTGTTCTGCTACAACATTGGTAAATATACCGCCACGCACATAAAACTTAGCTGTTACGCGCATAAATTTAGGCTGTGTTGCTGTTACCAAATCATCTAAAATACGGTTGGTGACTGCTTCATGAAAGCAACCTTCGTTTCTAAAAGATACGGTATATAGCTTTAAGCTTTTTAGCTCTACACAAAGCTGGTTTGGAATGTAATCTAGAATAATTACCGCAAAATCTGGCTGGCCTGTTTTAGGGCATAGGCAGGTAAATTCGGGTATTTCCATATGAATATGAAAATCGCGATTAGGATTTGGATTTGGAAAAGTTTCTAACGTTTTAGAAGGCTGCGCGTTGAGATCGCCCAGTAATGTAACGCTATCGTGTAAGTTGGTGCTAGACATATTGGCATTCATATCAAATAATAGCGTTATTATAAAACGTAACGCGCAATTGTTATCAACTTAAGTATGTTAATAAATTAATTAAAAAAAGTCTTTGAGAGTCTAACCATTTGCGCTTAACCCATTTAAAACTCGCTGGCTTTAAATCATTTGTAGACCCCACCACTATTCATTTGCACGGGCAACGCGTTGGTGTAGTTGGCCCCAATGGTTGCGGTAAATCGAATGTAATGGAATCGGTGCGCTGGGTGTTGGGTGAATCATCCGCCAAAGAAATGCGTGCGGATGCAATGGATGCCGTTATTTTTAATGGCTCTGGCAATCGAAAACCAATATCGAGAGCCAGTGTAGAGCTTATTTTTGATAACAGCTTGGGCGGAGCGGCAGGTAGCTGGGGCCAGTATGCTGAGATTAGTGTTAAGCGTGTTATTGAGCGCGAAAAAGGCTCTACTTATTACATTAACAACACCGCAGTGCGTAGGCGCGACGTAGCAGATTTATTTCTTGGCACAGGTTTAGGTGGGCGGGCCTATGCAATTATCGGCCAAAATACAATCTCACGCATTGTAGAAGCCAAACCAGAAGAGCTGCGCGTATTTTTAGAGGAAGCGGCAGGCATCAGCAAATACAAAGAGCGTCGTCGCGAAACCGAATTAAGGCTGAGAGATACGCGCGAAAATCTTACAAGAGTAGAAGATATTTGCCGCGAGCTGCAAAAACAAATCACCAAATTAGAATCGCAATCAATTGTTACGCAACAATATCATGCCTTGCAAGCCGCTTATAAATTGGCAGATGGCCAGTTGTGGTTATTAAAAAAGCGTGATGCCAGCCGTGCTTGGGAGAAAGCCAAAACACAGGTTGAACAATTAGTTAACCAGCTAGAGGCGCAAATGGCGGCTTTGCGTAAATGCGAGGCATCGCTAGAACAAAGCCGCCAAGCCCATTATGCGGCGAGTGAAGGTATTAATGTTGCGCAAGCCGCTTATTACGAGGCAAATGCAGAGGTTTTTAGCTTAGAAAACCAAGTTAAACAAAATAGCGAGGCGCGTGAACGCATGGCACAGCAACTGCAGCAATTAAGCGCTGCAATTGACCGCAACGCCAGCAATACACAAGCTATGCATCTTGCTTTAGCAGCAGCTAATATAGAACTAGAAGCGGCTAGTGCGCGTGAGCTGCAAGCTAGCGTTGATTTGCAGGCATTTAAGCTTACATTGCCAGAAAAAGAAACCCTATTAAAAACGGCTAATGATGTCGCGCAAAAAAGCCAACAAGCACTAAGCGAGGCCAATAGCCGCATTCAAGTTGAAAATAATAATATCAACTTTATTAATCAAACTATTCAAGATAATCAACAGCGTATTAGCCGCTATGAAGCTGATTTATCACGCTTAATAATGCCAAACCAAGCGCAGTTAAGTGCGGCTGAAGCCGCTGTGCAAAAAGCGCTAGCTGATATTGCAAGCAGTGAGCAACTGGTGCAAAAGCTGCGTGCTGATGAAGCCAGTCAGCAGTTAGAAATTACGCAGCTTCGAGAAGCTCAAAATCAAACACAGCGCGCGCTGCATCAATCAGAAGCCGAGATATTATCGTTGCAAAAAATGCAGCAATCGCTTAATTCTGAAGGTAAATTAGGCGATTGGCTACAAAGTAAAAACTTAAAAAATAACGCGCGGCTTTGGCAAAAAATTAAAATTGATGAAACTTGGAGTGTGGCATTAGAGTCGGTGCTAGGCGCCAAATTAAATGCACTCATTTCGGATGATTCAAACACAACGCTTGATAACAAAAGCAGGCCACCTAGCGCACTGGTATTAGGTTACACAACATCAGCTAACACTGCGAACGCAGTAAAAAATAAGCAACTAACACCGTTAATTAATGTAATTAATGATTGCGATGCTGAAATAAAACCTATTCTTGCCGATTGGCTGCAAGGCGCTTACCTATTGGCTTCTGGCGATGCTGTTGAGGCCTCTATTAATAAGCTTGATCTAGGTGAAATTTTAGTTAATCAACAAGGCGATATTTTTAGCCGCCATAGTGTGGCCTACCATGGCGAAAGCTCTAGCTTGCATGGCGTTTTAGAACGGCAACAGCAATTAGAGCTTTTGCAAAAAAACTTGCCAAAGTTGCAGGCCAGTTTACAAGTTAATAATGACCAATTAAAAAATGCTGAAAGCAAGCAGCAGCTTGGCAGAACGCAACAGCAATTGGAAAGCAATCAACTTCGCATTGCCACGCAGTCACAACACCAATTGCAACTTGAGTTATCTAGATTGCAGCAAGCACAGCAAATGGCGCTAGAGCGTGAAAAAACCATTTCATCTGATTTGGCTGCTGCTAAAACCAAATTAGCACAGCTTAGCAGCGATAAAGCGCAAAAACAGGCAACGCAAACAACCTTAATTGCACAAATTAGTAGCTTAGAGCTGGCTAAAAATAACGATTTAATGGCTAAACAAACAGCCGAACAACATTATTTTGTGTCTCGCGATGCGGTTCAACAGGCAGATAAACGACATCAAGAAACATTGTTTGATAAAAAGATAATATTAAATAATATCAATGATATAAATAGTAAACTTGAAGTTAATAATCAAGAAAAAATAGCATTTGAGCACCGCAAAACTGAGGCCGAACAAGTATTAACGCTTACACCAATGGAAACTTTAAAGTTAAATTTAACAGAATCTATAAACATTAAGCAGTTGCGCGAGGCTGATTTGGTCAGTGCGCGTAATCACTTGGCCGAGCAAGAGCTTTTACTGCAAGAACAAGAGCGTGCGCGCATGCAAAACGAGCAACAATTGCACCCATTGCGAGATAATTTAGAGCAAAGCCGTTTAAACGAGCAACAATCGCGGTTGCATTTTGAGCAATGCCAAGCTGGCTTGGTAGATAACGGTTTGGACGAACAGACATTGGCGCAGGGCTTACATGAGAACGCTAAAACCAGTGATTTGGCGCGTAAATCTAGTCAAATTCAACAAGATATTACCGTACTTGGTGCAGTGAATTTGGCTGCTACACAAGAGCTGGCAACAGAAACTGAGCGTAAAAGCTATTTAGATAGCCAAATGCTAGATTTGCGCCAAGCAACTGACACATTAGAAGATGCCATTCGTAAGATAGACCGCGAAACCCGCGATAAATTAATGAATACTTTTAACACAGTAAATACGCATTTTAATGAGTTGTTTGGTACCTTATTTGCAGGCGGCCAAGCCAAGTTAGAGCTGTTGGGCGATGAGATTTTAGATACTGGCTTGCAAGTATTTGCGCAACCACCAGGCAAAAAAAATACCACCATTCAATTATTATCAGGCGGAGAGAAAGCACTAACGGCAATTGCATTGGTATTTGCGTTATTTAGGCTAAACCCAGCGCCATTTTGCCTAATGGATGAAGTAGATGCGCCGCTAGATGACAGCAACACCGAGCGTTTTTGTAACATGGTAAAAAAAATGAGCGAGAAAACGCAATTTTTGTTTGTTTCTCATAACAAAGTTACCATGGAAATGGCGCAGCAGCTCATTGGTGTTACCATGCAAGAGTCTGGTGTATCGCGCATTGTAGATGTAGATATTGAGGCAGCGCTTAATATGCAGGCTTGAAATATTAACCAATTAAACAGACAATAACAGCTCATTCATAGTGATTTAACAATAAAACAAAAAATATGTCAGATTTACAAATATTACTCATTATTACGGGCGCTTTTATTATCGCCGGCGTAGTTGTATACAACTGGATGCAAGAGCGCAAGCTGCGTAACAAGGTTACCAACGATTTTATTGTGCCGCAAAAAGATGTGCTAACAGAAGACTTTTACATAGACACAGATGCTTATGTTGAAAAAGAGTTGGCTGAAGTTGCGGACAAAGTAAGGGCGCACGAAAAAAATAAATTAACCGATGCGATTGAAAAAGAAGGTCGATTCGACAAGTTGCGTAGCACAGAGCCTTCATTAAATATGGCTGAACAAGCTGTTGCAACGAATGATTTTTCTGCTGAAGCAGATGCAGATACAGAAACAGTTAAGGTCAAAGCAATAAATTCTGAACACACTATAAATTCTGCTAACCAAGCGCAAGCAAGTGCCAGCGAGCATGCAAGCCTCGTTTCTGCTGATTATTTGCCCGCAAGCATTGATAATCAAAAAGCTAGTTTTAATGTTGCACCCAATATAATCACGGCAATTTCGCAAGAAGATTTACAAAATCAGCAACCGCAACTACCACCTAATTTACACCCGCAAATTGATTTAACAGCCGTTTTGTATGCCAATAAAAAAATTAGCACGAGTGCGCTCAACACGCTGGCCAGCGCACTGGAAGATATCAAGCAAGTAATGATGACGCACGCCTTAGATGCCGATGATAAATGGCATGTGGTGACTGAAGCTACGCCCGAAAATTTATATAAACAAGTGGCTTGCAGCATACAACTGGCAGACCGTGGCGGACCTATTAATAGGCATTTGCTAAACAAGTTTCAATTTGCCGTTGAAAATATGGGCTCTGAAATGAATGCTCATGTAGAGTGGCAAGGCTCTGGCGATGCTATGCAGCGTGCCCAAGAGCTAGATCAATTTTGTATTGAAGTAGATCAGCTAATTAGCGTGCATCTGGTTCAAGGTGAAAACCCTATTCATGGTACAAAGTTTAGGGGCATGGCTGAGGCCAGCGGCATGACATTAAATGAAGATGGCAAATTTTACTGCTATGCCAGCAGTAACGACGCACCGCTATTTAGCGTTATGGATTCTAATAACCAAGCGTTTACTGCCGATGGTTTGCGCAGCAATGTGCTTAAAAGCGTAACTTTTCAGTTAGAAATACCCAAAGTAAGCAGCTGCGAACAAGTGTTTAATCAAATGATATTAATGGCTCAAAAAATGGCCAATAGTCTAAATGCAAGCTTGGTTGATGATAATCAAAAGCCGCTGGGTGATTTGCAAATTGAAAAAATTAGGCAGCAGCTTAGAGTCATACATGCCACTATGGTAGCACGTGGCATTATGCCTGGCAGCCCAAGCAGCATGCGCCTTTTCAACTAAAACCCAAACAGCTTACATGTCTAATTTAGCATCAGCTCGCACAACAATGGTCGAGCTTAAAGCCGAGCTAGCACGTCACGATTATCAATATTATGTGCTAGATGCGCCGCTTATTTCAGATAGCCAATATGATGGTTTATATCGCCAATTGCGCGATATAGAAACACAATTTCCAGAACTTATAACTAGCGACTCACCCACACAGCGCGTGAGTGGCAGCGCTTTAAATGCTTTTGATAGTGTGGCGCATCGGCAAGCGATGCTGTCACTTAACAACGCATTTGGTGATGATGAACTGCTGGCCTTTGATAAACGTATGCGCGAAGGCTTGGGTGTTGATGAAGTAGAGTATGCGCTGGAGCCTAAGTTTGATGGCCTTGCGATTACACTAACCTATGAAAATGGCTTATTTGTGCAAGGCGCAACGCGTGGTGATGGTTATACGGGCGAAAATGTCACGCATAACCTGCGTACTATTCGGGCCATTCCAACGCAACTAAATATTGCAAACCCGCCGCAATTACTAGAAGTACGCGGCGAAGTGCTAATGCTAAAACGTGACTTTGAACGCCTTAACATAACGCAGGCAAGCCAAGGCGCGAAGCTGTTCGCAAACCCACGCAATGCAGCAGCAGGCAGCTTGCGTCAACTTGATTCAACCATTACAGCTACAAGGTCACTGCATTTTTTTGCTTATGGCTTAGGTGAAGCAGCTGGCGTACCCAATTTAAGCTCACATGCACAAGCCATGGATTATTTGGCAGAGCTACGCTTGCCAGTAAGTGATTTACGCGCTGTAAAATTAGGCGCTAAAGGTTTATTGGATTATTACCAGTTAATAGGTGAAAAACGCCAAAATTTACCTTTTGATATTGATGGCGTTGTATACAAAGTTAATCAGTTTGCCCAACAAAATACGCTAGGTTTTGTGTCGCGCGCGCCGCGTTGGGCCATTGCGCACAAGTATCCTGCAGAAGAAGCTACCACCATTGTAGAAGATATTACTGTACAAGTAGGGCGTACAGGCGCAATAACGCCTGTGGCAAGGCTTAAAGCAGTTTTTGTGGGCGGCGTTACCGTTACCAATGCCACGTTGCATAATGAAGATGAGTTGCGGCGTAAAGATATTCAAATTGGCGATACCGTTATTGTAAGGCGGGCGGGCGATGTGATTCCCGAAGTGGTTTCAGTATTGCTAGAAAAACGGCCTGCAGATGCACGAACGTTTAATATGCCAATAACTTGCCCCGAATGTGATTCGCATATTCAGCGGCTGGCAGATGAAGCTGTCGCACGCTGTACTGGTGGTTTAATTTGTCCAGCGCAGCGCAAACAAGCCATTACGCATTTTGCATCACGCCGCGCATTAGATATAGAAGGCATGGGCGAAAAATTGGCAGATCAGTTGGTAGAAGCCAATTTGGTACATGGCTTAGATGATATTTATAAGCTAGATGTTACGGCGCTGGCTAATTTAGAGCGCATGGCACAAAAGTCAGCGCAAAATGTCATTGATGCGTTACAAAAAAGCAAACAAACAACTTTAGCGCGTTTTATTTACGGGCTTGGCATTCGCAATGTAGGCGAAGCTACTGCAAAAGACTTAGGAGCGCATTTTGGTGCTCTACAAGCCTTACTGGATGCGGGTTCTGAGGCGCTGCTGCAAGTTAACGATGTTGGGCCTATTGTAGCTGAGTCACTTTTGCAGTTTTTTAGCGAGCCGCATAACCGTCAAGTGATTGCATCTATGCGCGAGCTTGGCGTTACTTGGTCCGAGCATGCTGGCAAGCAAATAGCCACAGGTGCGCTACAAGGCAAAGTATTTGTACTAACAGGAACCTTGCCTAATTTATCGCGAGATGCCGCACAAGCCATGATAGAAGAGGCTGGAGGCAAGGTAAGTGGCAGTGTTTCTAAAAAAACTGATTTTGTAGTGGCTGGTAGTGACGCAGGTACCAAGTTAGAAAAAGCCCAAAGCTTAAACCTAACAATTATTGATGAAACTGGCTTATTGGCGTTGTTAAATGAAAACGAAAAGCCAACACCAATAGCAACTAATCTGCATGATGATGCGTCTATAAGTAGTTCGCAATCTAGCTTGTTTTGATTTTCAACCTTACTTTTAACTCTTTTTATATACGATTGAAAACGATAATGAACTCACATAAAATATCAAGTATTACTTTAAATAGCTTATTTATACTATTGTTTTTAATTAGTTTTAATATTAATGCTGCCGAACTTGCAGATTTAACTTCGGATTGTACTTTGGCTTTAAACAAAGGTGAGTTTACAAAAGCCATTACCGTTTCTGAGACTATTATTAAGTTAGAACCCTCTGGCAGCGCAGGATATTTATGCAAAGGCAGGGCACTTGGCGCACAAGGTAACTATGCAGCAGCTTTAATTGCCCTAGATTTATCTACCAAAAATGCAAAAGATAGTTTTGATCAAATTATAAGTCACACCGTCACAGGCAATTTGCATAAACAATTTAATAAAAACGCAGCCGCTATTACTAGCTATGAAAAAAGCTTAGAGATTTGCAAAGCTGTAAAAAATGATAAATTTGCACGCATTAACCATACTTTAATTGGTGAAACACAAGTTTTAAATAAAACCCTAGATTTGGCTGTAGCCAGCTTCACTGCAAGCGAAAAGCTTTCTAATAATGATCACGAGCGTGCAGATAGTTACGAGCATTTAGCCACAACATACAGCGCAATGGGCAAGCATGATCTAGCCATTGAGTTTCAAGTTAAAGCTGTGTTGATGCAAAGAAAATCAGGTACTTTAGATCAGCTTGCCAATGCCAGTTTAGAAATGGGGCGCATTTACACAGTGGCTAAAGATTTGCCTAATGCCGAAAAAACTTACACAAAACTAGCGGAATTTAGCAAAGAAAACGGTGGCTCTTATTACGAAGCCAAGGCTTATATTGGCATGGCGCAAACTAAATTTGCAATTGGTGATAAAGCCAGCGCCAATACATGGATGGATCAAGCCAAGCTAATTGCAACCAACACGCAAGATAAAGCTTTAATGCTTGAAATTGAATCTGCAATTAAGTCTTTGTAAAGCTAAAAAATACTTAACCAATTGATTTTTAATAATATTTAAAACATATTTAACTAAACTATTTTTAATTAAATATGTAAGGAACTTGTGTTTTGTTCGACTAACATTTGTTATTTACAATGTTATTAACTATTTGAGTAAAGCCAAATTATGATTATTATCAACAAATCAATTACTAATCCTACCAATATTCAGCCTTCAGAAATCACTCCACGTGATGCTTTTGATAATCGTCGAGACTTTTTAATTAAAGCTGGAATGGGCTTGGCAGCTGGTTCTGCCGCTATTATATCTAGCAAATCTTATGCAGCTACGTTGTCAGGCGGAACCACTGAGGGTGCAGGGCGCTTAATTGGTCGTGCCAATGCGCCAGCAGCTGAAAAAGGGGCGCCAAAAGAGTTAGTGTCAAAAATTGGTTCTCGCCAAAAAATTAATGGCTATACTAAAACAGCTTATGGTGCAGGAGAAAAGCTGACCAAATATGATGATATAACCACTTATAATAATTATTACGAATTTGGTACCGATAAATCAGACCCTGCCATTCACTCTACATTATTTAAACCTAGGCCTTGGACTATTAGTATTGAGGGCGAAGTAAAACAAGCTAAAACCATTAGTATAGAAGAGCTGCTGAAACTAGCGCCGCTTGAAGAGCGTATTTACCGCATGCGTTGCGTAGAAGGCTGGTCTATGGTGATTCCTTGGATTGGTTTGCCATTAGCTAGCTTGGTAAAATGGGCAGAGCCAACAGGTAATGCCAAGTTTATTGAGTTAATTTCTGCCAATGACCCACAACAAATGCCAGGCGTACGCTCACCAATATTAGATTGGCCATATACCGAAGGCTTGCGCATGGATGAAGCTACCAACCCGCTTACATTGCTAGCCGTAGGGTTGTATGGAGAGTTATTGCCTAATCAAAATGGCGCACCTGTGCGTTTGGTAACACCATGGAAGTATGGTTTTAAAGGCGCTAAAGCGATTGTTAAAATTAGGTTTGTAGAAAAAATGCCATTAACCACCTGGGTAAAAGCGGGCCCTAATGAATACGGATTCTATGCTAATGTTAACCCTAATGTTGAACATCCACGTTGGACACAATCTTCTGAAAAACCAATAGGCGCGGGCCTGTTCGGCGGTCGCATTAAAACAAAAATGTTTAACGGTTACACTGAGCAAGTAGGGCAGATGTACGCAGGATTAGATTTGAAAAGAAATTTCTAGAGTTTAGAAGAAATATTTAAATCTTTAAAAATTGCCCTTAAAAATCTTTCAAAAGTAAAAGCCTTATGAAAAAGCAACACATTACTTTTGTGAAAGTGGCGATTTGGCTACTTGCCCTACTACCTATTTTGCGCTTGGTATGGCTAGGTTTTAACGATAATTTAGGTGCCAATCCAGTTGAATTCGTTGAACATTCTACTGGTACTTGGACCTTAGTATTTTTGCTCATTACATTAAGTATGACGCCAATCCGCTTGCTAACAGGGCAGCTATGGCAAATTCAATTACGCAGAATGCTTGGCCTATTTATGTTTTTTTATGCATGTCTACACATCATCAGCTATGTGTGGTTGGATTTCGCATTTATTTGGGATGAGTTATTAATAGATGTTGCCAAGCACCCACGTATATTAGTCGGTTTTGCCGCATTTCTACTGACAATTCCATTAGCGATAACATCTAATAGCTACATGATAAAACGGTTAAAATCTAACTGGAAAAAACTACATCAATTAGTATATTTAATTGCTATCTTAGGTGTAGTGCATTTTTGGATGCTAGTAAAAAAAGATTTAACCGAACCTATATATTATGCAGCGGTGCTTATAGTGCTGCTAGCGGTGCGAGCCTACTATAAATATAAACCAAGCACCAAAACAGCCATTAAAATAAAAGCCGTGTAAGGCTTACGCTGCTTAAGCGACTAATCATTACGTACTACTAAGTACATACTATAACGATTAGGGAGTTTTATATGCTATCAATCAGTCGGCTCACTGGCTTTTACCAATTTATTACCTGCAACCTTAACCACTTAGGTGAATGGCTGCCACAACTGTTTCTAAGATTCATATTGGCATGGGAGTTTGGCGAAGCTGGCTTTGAAAAACTGCATGGCAGCAACTGGTTTGCAGACATCAGCTTTCCGTTCCCATTTAACCTATTGCCGCCAGATATTAGCTGGAATATGGCAACTTACTTTGAAATCTTTGGGGCATTTGCGTTGGCATTAGGCATTGCAACACGCTTTTTTACCTTAACGCTCATTATTCTAACCGTTGTGGCCATTGCTGCAGTACATTGGCCAGAGCAATGGAGCACATTATCAGAGCTACTTACTGGCTATCGGATATCAGATAAAGAAGGCGATGGATTTGGTAACTACAAACTACCATTACTTTATTTAGTGATGCTTTTGCCTTTGTTGTTAAAAGGCGCTGGTAAAGTTAGTCTTGATCAT
>JANMNC010000080.1:0-2407 GCA_031373695.1 Methylotenera sp.
TGAGCATGGTATTTTATTGGTGATGGATGAAGTGCAAACAGGTTTTGGTCGCACAGGTAAATTATTCGCAACTGAACATTACGATGTCATTCCCGACATGATGGTGATGGCGAAAAGCTTAGCGGGTGGCATGGTGTTATCCGCTGTGTGTGGAAAAGCTGAAGCGATGGATGGCCCCGCCCCAGGTGGTTTGGGCGGCACTTATGCAGGCAACCCATTAGCTATTGCGGCAGCGCATGCGGTGCTAGATATTATGGAAGAAGAGCAACTTGTTGACCGTGCGAATATGTTGGGTGAAAAATTAGTCGCACGTTTAAAAGCCGCGCAAAAAAATGTGCCCAGCTTAAAAGAGGTGCGTGGTTTGGGCTCAATGATTGCAGCAGAGTTTTACGACCCTAAAACCAATGAGCCCTCAACCGATGCTATGAAACGTGTGCAAGCAGCGGCGCTTGAAGAAGGCTTAATTCTATTAAGCTGCGGCGTATATGTAAATGCGCTGCGCTTTTTGTATCCATTAACGATTCAAGATAATGTATTTGATGAAGCACTAGATATTTTAGATCGTGCATTGCTTAAGGCATAAAGTGGACGATATCAGCAAACAAACTGAAGAAATAGGCCTTGCTAAACAGCGCATGCATGCTGCTGGTGTGCATACCGTCATCGCGCAATTTGTCGATATTCACGGCTCACCAAAAGGCAAATACATTCCATTAGCGCATTTAGGAGATATTTTAAACGCTGGTGCAGGTTTTGCTGGGCCATCTATTTGGGGAACAGGTTTGCCACGTACGGGCCCATGTGCAGAGTTTTACGGAAAAGGCGATTTAAACACCTTGCAAGCATTGCCTTGGATGCCGGGCTATGCGCGCATTGTGTGCAGCGGCATGGTAGATGGCAAGCCTTTCGCAGGCTGTTCACGCCGCGTATTATTAAAGCAAATTGAGCGCTTAAATGCACGTAGTTGGACCTTAAACGTAGGTATTGAGCCTGAGTTTTTCTTAGTTACTCAAGATGAAAATGGTCGCCCAGTGCCGTGCAATAAAGATAACCAAGATAAACCCTCTTACGATTTAAAAGCGCTGGCAAGAGTGCGTGACGTGTTGCGCAAAATGGAAACTGGCTTAACAGCCTGTGGTTTTGACGTGTTTCAAATTGATCATGAAGACGCTAGTGGCCAATATGAGCTGAATTATCATTATAGTGATGCATTGACTGCCGCTGACCGATTTACGCTATTCAAAATGGCTGCCAGCCATATTGCAGAAGAAGCAGGTTTGGTTTTCACACTGATGCCAAAACCTTTTGCGGACCGCCCCGGTAGTGGCTTACACCTACATTTATCGCTAACTGATAAAAATGGACAAGCGGTAATGGCTGATGTTCAAGACACGCACGGCTTATCAACTACTGGTCGCCAATTGGCAGCAGGCTTATTAAAACACAGTGCGGCTTTAGCTGCTTTTCACGCACCTAGCGTTAACTCATATAAACGCTTAGTCATTGGCCGCTCGCTTTCTGGCACCACTTGGGCACCTGCACATATTGGCTGGGGATACAACAATCGCACCACAGTGTTAAGAACGGTTGCCAACCGTATGGAGTTTCGCTTAACCGATGGTAGCTGTAATATCTACTTAGCATTAGCCAGCACAATTGCCGCTATGTTAGATGGTGTAGAGCAACAATTAACGCCACCCGCACCAATTGATGAAGATGTTTATGAATGGGATGAAGCTGAGTTTGCAAAACGTAATCTAAAAGTTCTGCCGCAAACATTAGGTGAAGCATTGAGCGCATTAAGTGCTAATAAAAGCTTGATTGAAGCGCTGGGTGAAGACTTTGTGGCTGAATATTTAGCCACCAAAACGCCAGAATGGATTGATTATTGTCGCTCAGTGAGCGATTGGGAATACAAGCGGTATTTGACTTGGCCTTAAGCTTACTTTACTGGCCAGTTTTTAAGTACCAACTCAGCTACAGCCATTAATTCATTTTTTGTAGCACCACTTGTTGCTTGTACCGATAAGCCTTGATGTATAGTCGCTAAGTATTTAGCCAAGGCCGAGCAATTAGTATTTTCTGGCAAATCTTTTTGTATTTTTGCTAACTTAAAACGTTGCATTAATTTTTGTTCGTAATATTTTCTGTAACCTGCCAACTCTTTTTGTATCGTCGCCGAGCCTTCTCCGCAGGTAAGCGCACCTTGTACAATCATGCATCCGCGCGGATTGTTTTCATCTGTTAAAAACTCTACTGAGCCATGCAAGAACTTTTCTGCGACTTTTTGTGCGCTTGGCTCATTCAATGCCGCTGTCACAAATGCGGCAGGGCCAGAAACATACTTAGCCAATGCTTTGCGAAACAGTGTTTCTTTATTACCAAACGCAGCGTAGATACTAGGCTT
>JANMNC010000096.1:0-63244 GCA_031373695.1 Methylotenera sp.
CCTATCACAGCATCCCCTGCACCGTAAAGTAAACCGTCCAGCATAGAAGCGGCAATGCCACGTGCATCATCGGTTGGGTGATTAGGCTGCAAGCGCACAGAAATATGGCCTGGCAAGCCGATGGTGTTTCTAAAAGTGGTGGTGACATGGCATTTTTTTGCGACCAAGATCAAATCTTGATTACGCATGATTTTGCTCACTGCGGCTGCCATTTCTGGGGTGATGCCAGGCGCTACGCGCTTTAAAGTGGCGCTATCAGCTAAGTCAGATAACAGCCAATCACGAAAATCACCTACGGTTAAATGGCTGATTTCAGAAAAGGCCTGCTTGTCATGCGTATCCACAATCAGGCGCGTGACTTCATCAGTTTCATACGGAATAATTAAGTCTTCAAGAAACTGCTTTAGAGGGATTTCTGCTAAGCACATTCTAGCCGCCATGCGCTCTGCATACGTTTCCGCTGCCACGCCCGCAAGATAATCTCCAGAACGTGCTGGCGTGGCTTTCGCCAACACCTCTTTTAAATCAGCAAACTGATATATTTGTGTTCCAACACTATAACGGTAGGTCATCATAAAGCGGTACCTTTAAGCACAAAGTTTTGTGCAATTAATAACCTTAATTATGCGCTGTTTTTTAAGACTACTGCAAGGCAGTTTTTACTCTATGCTTTAAGCTTGAAAGCGGCTTGTATATTATGATTTGGTACCATCAAAAATAAAAAATTGGTACTTGCTTAACTCAATATCAAATTTATACTTCATATACAGTTTGAAGCTGAGAAATAAGAGTATTATCGTTTTTGGTTTTAAAGAGAATTAATATTTAATACGTGAAATTTAGTCTGTAACCACTTAAATATGTACGAAATTAATATGTAAAACTTAATTAAAGAAAATTTCCATCCACTATTAGTTAACTTAAAAAGGGGTAAGAAAAATGAGTGAAACCAAGCAATCAAGCACGGCGCTAGATAATGATGCGGCAGAACTAAAAAAAATGGGGTACGAACAAGAGCTGCATAGACACATGGGCGGCTTCTCTAATTTTGCCATTTCTTTCTCTATTATTTGCATTTTAGCTGGCGGTATAAGTGCTTTTCCATTGGCATTAGGTGCTGCTGGCGGCGCATCAGTTGGCATTGGTTGGTTGGTTGGTGCAGGTTTTGCCATTATTGTGGCGCTTGCCATGGCGCAAATTTCGTCTAGCTACCCTACAGCAGGTGGCTTATATCACTGGGGTTCAATTTTAGGCGGCAAGGGTTACGGGTGGTGCACGGCATGGTTTAATTTACTGGGCCTTATTTTTGTGGTTGCATCTGTTAATTTTGGGGTTTATGACTTCTTCTTTAAAGGTTTGGCAGCGCCCATTTTAGGCATCGATGTTTCAGGCTTTGGTTATTCGCATCAAGTATTTTTTATTACACTTTTTACAGCAATTCAGGCGATACTAATTTATCGCTTTCCTAGATTAACCACTAAGTTAACGGACATCTCAGGCTATTTGATATTAATTATTGCCGTCGTTTTAACAGGCTCGCTACTCGCCTATAATCAAACGCCATTAGATTTCTCGCGTCTTTTCACTTTTACTAACTACACAGGCACAGAGGGCAGCATTTGGCCAACATCAGAAGGCTTGGTATTTCCATTTTTGTTAGGCTTGTTGTTGGCCATTTACACCATTACTGGTTTTGATGCATCGGCTCACACTGCTGAAGAAACACGCAATGCTGCCAGTGCTGTGCCTAAAGGTATTATTACATCGGTGATTTACTCAGCCATTTTTGGCTATGTGATGATCTGTACATTTGTGTTGGTAATGCCCGATGTCGCAGGCGGTGTAAAACAAGGTTTTGGCTTTTTTGATGCCTTGTTAGGTACGCTTCCACCTGCGCTTAAAACTGTTTTAGGTTTGGGTATTTTTGCGGTTAACTTTTTATGCGGCCTAGCTTGTTTAACTTCTACATCTCGCATGATGTATGCTTTTGCACGTGATGGCGGCTTGCCTGCATCAGGCTTGTTACGTAGCGTTAGCCCGACTTTAAAAACGCCTGTCGCGGCTATTTGGGTTTCAGCCATATTAGCCGTTGTTGCTACCTTGTATGCGGCTGCGTTTAGTGTGCTGGCAGTGGGTTGCGCAGTGTTTTTATATATTTCATACATTATGCCAACAGCAGCAGGCTTATTGGCAGAAGGTAAAACTTGGAAACATAAAGGCCCGTTTGACTTAAAGGGTTTATCAAAACCAGTTGGTGTGTTAGCAGTAATAGGCGGTGCATTCTTAGTTTTTGTCGGCGTGCAACCACCTAATGAAAAAGTGCTGTACGTAACTATTGCAATGTTAGTTGTGATGGCAGTATTTTGGTTTGTGTTAGGTGAAAAAAATCGCTTCAAAGGCCCACCAGCGGTAAAAGAGTAATTTTAAAGTATTACCAAAGCCAATTTAAAATTGGCTTTGACTAACAAGCCCGTCATGCTTATGTATGGCGGGCTTTTGAATTCATAATCTCAGCATTTGTGCCTGCTTTAAGTTTATTTCAAGCACAAGTTGTGATATATTTCGACAGTTGTCTAAAAGCATATTCAGTTACATTCGCTTTTAACTAAAACTAATTATTACTGCGTAAGTCACACTTTTCGCAACCTAACTCATAAAAGTATTTTTAATCATTAACATGTACCCTAACTTTTAAGTTAAGGCACAATTTTTATACAGGAAATGCAACATGGCAGCATCTGTTGAAACAATCAGCAATCTAGAGCGTCGTATTACCATTAAAGTGCCTTTGGCACCACTAGAGGGCCAAATAAAACAACGCTTAAGCCAAATTTCGCGTACCGCAAAATTTGCTGGTTTTAGGCCTGGAAAAGCTCCGCTAGGTTTGGTTAATCAGCATTATGGCGATCAGGTGCGTGACGAGGTTTACTCAAAAGCCGTAGAGGCTAGTTTTGGTGAAGCTGTTGAAAGCAATAAGTTTCGTGTTGCTGGGTTTCCTAATATTGAGCATAAGCCATTTGCAGAAGCTGCTACTGATTTTGAGTACACAGCTACTTTTGAAGTGTTTCCAGACGTTAAAGTAGGCGATATTAGTCAATTGAAAATTGAAAAAGTCGCTTTAGATGTAGCAGAAGCTGATGTAGATAAAACATTAGAAGTGTTGCAAAAACAGCGCGTTAGTTATGAGCCAGTAAAACGTGCAGCCAAAAAACAAGATCGCGTTAATATTAGCCTTACAGCTAGTATTGATGGCCAACAAGTTGAAGATACTGATGGCAAAGGCATGGATTTAGTATTGGGTGAGCCTGGCCGCATGGCCGCATTTGATGATGAATTGGTTGGTGGTAAAGCGGGTAGCACTAAAACATTCGATATTACTTACCCTGAAGATCACAATCCGCCACAAATAGCGGGTAAAAAAGTAAGTTACGAAGTCACTTTTAACAGTGTGTCGCAGCCAGTATTGCCTGAGCTTGATGCAAATTTTGCTAAAAGTTTGGGTGTAGATGACGGTGATGTAAAAAAAATGCGGGCTGAAATTAAATTAAGTCTTGAGCAAGAAGTAGAAAAGCGCGTTAAAGCACGTGTTAAAGAACAAGTTTTTCAGGCTTTAGTAGCAGACTCTAAAATCGATACGCCAAAAGCATTGGTAAATGCAGAAATTAACCGCATGATGCAAATGACTGTGCAAAACTTGCAACAGCGCGGCATGGATCCTAAAGCGATTAAGTTAGAGCCCGCAATGTTTGAAGACCAAGCAAAACGCAGCACAAGTTTGCGTCTAATTTTAAGTGAAATTGTTAATGCAAATAACTTGCAAGCCAGTGCAGATCAAGTGCGCGAGATGGTAGACATGTTCGCGCAAAGTTATGAAAAGCCAAGTGAGCTAGTGAGTTGGTATTATGCGGATGTAAAACGTTTAGATGAGCCTGCAGCGCTAGCAACCGAAGAAAATGTGGTGAGTTGGGTGCTAGACAAGGCAAAAGTTACAGCCAAAAAAATCAAGTTTGATGAGTTAATGGCTGGTTAATGGATAAGTTACAGGAAAAATAATGAGCGATTTTTTTACAAGCAACAATATGCCTGAGCCACAAGGTTTGGGTTATATCCCGATGGTTATTGAACAAAGTGGCCGTGGTGAGCGCTCTTATGATATTTACTCACGCCTTTTAAAAGAGCGTGTCATTTTTTTGGTTGGCCCTGTAAATGACATGTCTGCCAATTTGGTAGTTGCGCAGCTATTGTTTCTAGAAGCTGAAAACCCAGATAAAGATATTTCTTTGTATATCAACTCGCCTGGCGGCTCAGTGACTGCAGGCATGTCGATTTACGACACAATGCAGTTTGTAAAGCCAGATGTGAGTACTTTGTGTGTTGGCCAAGCAGCAAGTATGGGTGCTTTTTTGTTGGCAGCAGGTGCCAAGGGCAAGCGCTTAAGCTTACCAAACTCACGCGTGATGATTCATCAGCCTTCAGGTGGATTCTCTGGTCAATCAACAGATATTCAAATACAAGCTAAAGAAATATTATATTTACGTGCAAAACTGAATGATATTTTAGCTCACCACACTGGCAGAACATCAGAAGAAATCGATCGTGACACAGAGCGCGATAATTTCTTAAGCGCTGATCAAGCAGTAGAATATGGGCTGGTAGACAAAGTGATTGCGACTCGCGAGCCAGCAGCGTAATCTAGCTTTAAAAATTATATTGTTGTTGTATTTAAGTTAGATGAAATAAGGATTTGCATGGCCACTAAAGCCGAAAGTGAAAAGTTACTGTATTGCTCTTTTTGTGGCAAAAGCCAACATGAAGTCAAAAAGCTTATTGCAGGGCCTTCTGTGTTTATTTGTGATGAATGCGTTGATTTGTGTAACGACATAATTAAAGAAGAAGTGCAGAGCTTAAGCGATATTAAATCTGCTGATAAATCACTGCCTACACCGCAAGAAATTTGCGCAATTTTAGATCAATATGTCATTGGTCAAGTGCAAGCCAAAAAGAATTTGTCTGTTGCGGTTTATAACCACTATAAGCGTCTTGGCCATAATCATATTTCGCAAAATACAAGCACAAAAAATGTGAGTCAAGATGATGTGGAAATTCAAAAAAGTAATATTTTACTAATCGGCCCAACAGGCTCAGGTAAGACCTTGCTAGCACAAACACTGGCGCGCCTTCTAGACGTGCCGTTCGTAATGGCTGATGCAACCACATTAACCGAAGCTGGTTACGTAGGTGAAGATGTTGAGAACATCATGCAAAAATTATTGCAAAAATGTGATTACGACATTGAAAAAGCACAGCGTGGCATTGTCTATATTGATGAAGTCGATAAAATTTCACGCAAGTCTGAAAACGCATCTATTACCCGCGATGTGTCTGGTGAAGGTGTGCAGCAAGCTTTATTGAAACTTATTGAAGGCACTGTTGCATCTATACCGCCACAAGGTGGCCGTAAGCACCCTAATCAAGAATTTGTTCAGCTTGATACCACTAATATACTATTTATCTGTGGTGGTGCGTTTGACGGCTTAGATAAAGTTATTCGTACACGCTCTGAAAAAGGTGGCATTGGTTTCGGTGCGCAAGTTAAAAGCAAAGAAGATACACGTGAAATAGGTGCAGTATTACGTGATGTTGAGCCTGAAGATTTGATTAAATTCGGCTTGATCCCAGAATTTATTGGTCGCTTGCCAGTAGTGGCTACACTCGAAACGCTTGATGAAAAAGCGTTGATGACGATACTAACTGAGCCGAAAAATGCGCTTTCTAAACAGTATATTAAACTGTTTAAAATGGAGGGTGTAGATTTAGAGTTTAGAGAATCGGCATTGCATTTAATCGCTAAAAAAGCCCTAGAGCGTAAAACTGGTGCGCGTGGCTTACGTTCTATTATGGAACATGCTCTGCTGGAGGTTATGTACGATTTACCTTCGATTAAAAACTTAAGCAAAGTGGTTATCGATGAGGGTACTATTAATGGTGACTCTCAACCTTTAATGATTTATCAAGACCAGCCAAAAAAAGCTGAGTCTGCAAGCTAATTAATAATTAAACTGGTTTCAAATCTAAACCAGTATCTCAAGTAATTCAAGCTAGAGTATTGCTTTTAAAAATGAGTCATTTATAGTAATCAATGAGGTTGTTGATGATTTACCTTAATCAATAAGTTAATTGGTTATTATAAATGCGCTATTTATTTAGTTGTAGCTCTTGAACTATCAAAGCATGTTCCCAACCTAATGATATAGGCTTTTTTTGCCTAGTGAATTTGAAAGCAATGATGACTGAACAAACTTTATCTCAACCTGTGATTGAAAGCTCTGAACATGACATGATGCCACTATTGCCTTTGCGCGATGTAGTGGTTTATCCGCATTTAGTCATTCCGCTATTTGTCGGCCGTGCTAAATCAGTTAGAGCGCTTGAAATTGCTTCTGAAACAACCAAGCAAATTTTACTAGTTGCACAAAAATCGGCTAATAAAGATGAGCCCGATGCTGAAGATTTATACGAAATTGGTACTTTAGCGACAGTTTTGCAAATGTTAAAGCTGCCCGATGGCACAGTAAAAGTGCTGGTGGAAGGCTTGCATCGCGTGCGTGTTTCTGAATTTGTAGAAACCGAAGAATGTTTTTTAGCTAAAGCCGAAAAAATTGCTGATCCTATTGAAAACGACAGCGAAACTGAAGCGTTGATGCGCACTGTATTTACTCAGTTTGACCAATACGTTAAATTAAACAAAAAAATTCCACCAGAAATTTTAACCTCACTTGCCACAATTAATGAAGCCGGTCGTTTAGCCGATACTATTTCTGCGCATTTAACTTTGAAGTTAGAAGAAAAACAAAAAATTCTTGAAATGTTAAGTGTGACTGAGCGCTTAGAGCATTTGTTACATTTGATGGAATCTGAAATCGATATATTGCAAGTAGAAAAGCGCATTCGTGGTCGCGTAAAACGCCAAATGGAAAAAAGCCAGCGCGAGTATTATTTGAACGAACAAGTTAAAGCGATTCAAAAAGAGTTGGGTGAACAAGACGAAAATGCGGAGATGGATGAGCTAGAAAAGCGCATCAAAGATTCTGGTATGTCTAAAGAAGCGCTAGCTAAAGTAAATGCTGAGCTTAAAAAATTAAAACTGATGTCGCCAATGTCGGCTGAAGCCTCCGTGGTACGTAATTATATTGATACTTTAGTTAACCTGCCTTGGAAGAAAAAAACAAAAATTAGTAAAGATCTGCAATCTGCTATGGATATTTTAGATGCCGATCACTATGGTTTAGAAAAAGTAAAAGAACGTATTGTTGAATACTTAGCAGTACAACAAAGGGTTGGCAAGCTAAAAGCGCCTATATTGTGTTTAGTAGGCCCGCCAGGAGTAGGTAAAACTTCGCTTGGTCAAAGTATTGCAAAAGCGGTTAACCGTAAGTTTATTCGCATGGCGCTTGGTGGCGTTCGTGACGAAGCAGAGATTCGTGGACACAGGCGCACTTACATTGGCTCAATGCCTGGCAAAGTGCTGCAAAGCATGAGTAAAGTAGGCGTTAAAAATCCATTATTTTTACTCGATGAAGTCGATAAAATGGGCCAAGATATGCGTGGTGATCCATCATCTGCGCTACTAGAGGTGCTAGATCCTGAGCAAAACCATACTTTTTCAGACCATTATATTGAAGTTGAGTATGACTTATCTGATGTGATGTTTGTAGCTACCGCAAACACAATGAACATTCCTGCGCCTTTACTAGACCGTATGGAGATTATTCGTTTAGCTGGTTATACAGAAGATGAGAAAATAAATATTGCGATGAAATATTTATTGCCTAAAGAGCTTAAAACGCACGGCCTTAAATCTGATGAGATTAATATTGCAGAGTCTGTCATTCGCGATATAGTGCGCTATTACACGCGCGAAGCGGGGGTGCGCCGTTTAGAGCAAGAAATTGCAAAAATTTGTCGCAAGGTAGTTAAAGAACTGCTACTTAATCAAACCGATGCTAAAAAAATACCTCGCGATACTAATGCCACTAAAGCAGTGACCAAAAAAGTAACTGTTACACCTAAAAACTTAGAAAAGTATCTTGGCGTATATCGCTACGATTATGGTGTGGCGGCCAAAGAAAACCAAGTAGGGCAGGTTACTGGTTTAGCTTGGACATCGGTTGGCGGAGAATTGCTCACTATTGAGGCAGTATTATTGCCAGGTAAAGGTAAAACTATTACCACTGGCAAGCTGGGTGATGTAATGCAAGAGTCGGTGCAGGCGGCAATGAGTGTTGTGCGCAGCCGTGCTGCACGGTTAGGTATTGCTGAAGACTTTTATGAGAAAAAAGATATTCATATTCACTTACCAGAAGGCGCTACACCAAAAGATGGACCAAGTGCGGGTATCGGCTTAACTACCGCGTTAGTTTCTGTTTTAACAGGCATTCCTGCGCGAGCGGATGTGGCGATGACAGGTGAAATTACTTTGCGCGGTGAGGTTTTGCCAATTGGTGGCTTAAAAGAAAAATTACTAGCAGCGCATCGTGGTGGCATAAAAACTGTGCTTATTCCAGAATCGAATGTAAAAGATTTGGTTGATATCCCTGAAAATATTAAAAGTAACCTGCAAATTCACCCTGTAAAATGGATAGATCAAGTGTTGGAGTTAGCTTTAGAAACGACGCCAAAACCGCTTGAAGTTAAATCTGTTGAAATTGTGCCAGTAGTAGCCGAAAGCCAGCCAGATATTAAATTGCCCATTACGCATTAGCTTTTTTGCTTGCATTAAGCTTTATTTGCATTTAATTGGTGATTATCTAGCAAAATAGCCCGCAAAGCCTTGACACAGGCTTTTGTAGCTTGATATAAAGTCATAACAGGATAAGCCTGTTATTTAGGTTAATAACATTAGAGGGGATTACTCGTGAATAAATCAGAATTAATTGATGATATTGCAAAAGCCGCTGGCATTTCTAAAGCTGCCGCTGGCCGTGCGTTAGATGCAACCACCGCTTCTATCACTAAAGCTTTAAAAAAAGGTGACTTAGTTACTTTAATTGGTTTTGGTTCATTTTATGTAGGCAAACGTGAAGCGCGCAATGGCCGTAATCCTCGCACTGGCGCGACAATTAGTATCAAAGCTGCAAATTCTCCTAAGTTTAGGGCTGGTAAAGCGCTTAAAGATGCTGTAAACTAGTCGTCTTTGGTGGTTAAGCAATTAGTCACCAAAAGTTAGTTACACTGTAATCAGTTTAAGATTAATTATAGACGTGCAGGGTGCTTAGCTCAGTTGGTAGAGCGTCGCCCTTACAAGGCGAATGTCAGCGGTTCGACCCCGTTAGCACCCACCAGTAACTAACATATATTGCCTCAAATTAATAAGAGTGCTAGATTTTTAGCACTCTTTAATTTTGAAAAAGATAGATTTGAGAAAGTATAGTAATACAAACTGGAGTGGTAGTTCAGTTGGTTAGAATACCTGCCTGTCACGCAGGGGGTCGCGGGTTCGAGTCCCGTCCACTCCGCCAACATTAAAAAAAGCGAGCCTTAGGGTTCGCTTTTTTTATAACTATTTTTTGATGGGTCTGCTGTTGATGATGTGCTAAGTGAATATATGTTTAGCAAAAGTTTTGAAACTAATTACACAGTTATATAATCCATTAAAAGCTTAATAGGGCTTGAACAGTTGCAAGTGTTATATAATAGTTAGTTGTCACTCAATCTATATTTGGCTATAAAAGCCTGCATTAAAATTCAGAAAGTTACGCTATGTTAGATTCAATTCGAAATCATACTCAAGGTTGGATGGCTAAAATTATTTTGGGCTTGATTACCATTCCATTTGCGCTATTTGGAATTGATTCGTATTTTAATGATGCAGGTAGCAATGTTGCTATCGCTAAAGTTAATAATGAAAAAATTTCGATTCAAGAATACAGTAATGCGATTGAAAACGTGAGGAATCGATTGCAATCTGAGGGCCAAAAAGTTGATGCTGGTTTGCTGGAGAGTGATGAGTTAAAGCAATCGGTTTTAGATGGTTTAATTACGCGTCGTTTAGTGAATGCTGAGATTAAAAAATCTAACTTTAGAATAAGTGATGAACAGCTTAGCCAACATATTTTGGGTATGCCAGAGTTTCAAGATAACGGTAAATTTTCTGAAGACATTTATCAAAATACACTCGCACAAAACAAGCTGAGTGCTTCTAAGTTTGAAAGTGATAGAAGAAGCGAGTTACTTACGCAGCAGGCACGAGAAGGCTTGACCATGCTTGTTTCTGTTCCAAAAGGTGTGGCTGAGCAAACATTAAAGTTTACGCATCAGCAACGTGAAGTGAGTGTTGCTGAGATTAAAACAGCCCAGTTTGTATCGCAAACAAAAGTTACCGCCGAGCAAGTAAAAGCTTACTACGAAAAGCACAAAGATAAATTTAAAGTGCCAGAACAAGTTAAGTTAGAGTTTGCGTTGTTATCTGCTGCTGGCTTAGTTTCGCAAATGAGTGTTAATGATGCTGAGGTTAAACAGTTTTATGATGAAAATGGGGCTAAATTTCAAGGGGATGAGCAGCGCCAAGCTAGCCATATTTTAATTGGATTTGGTGTTGCAGCTACCGCAACAGAAAAAGCAGCGGCTAAGGATAAAGCGGCAGATATTTTGGCGCAGTTAAAAGTAGACCCAAAACGTTTTGAAGAGCTGGCGACTAAAAACTCACAAGATCCAGGCTCTGCTTCTAAGGGTGGCGATTTGGGTAGCTTTGCCAGAGGCGCGATGGTTAAACCGTTTGAAGATGCAGTATTTAGTATGAAAGTAGATGAATTAAGTGGTTTAGTGGAGTCTGAATTCGGCTATCACATAATAAAATTAAATGGCATTACTGGTCAGGCCACTACTTTCGATGGTATGAAAGCGCAAATCAAAGGTGAGTTGATTTTTCAGAAGGCACAAGCTAAGTATGCTGAACTTGTCGATGACTTTAGCAACACGGTTTATGAGCAATCTGGAAGTTTAAAGCCAGCAGCTGATAAGTTTGGATTGCAATTACAAACTAGCCCTTGGATGAGTCGCGAAGATGGTGCAAAATATTTTAAAAGCGATAAGTTAATGAGTGGCGTGTTTTCAAACGAAGTACTAAAAGAAAAACGCAATTCTGAAGCGGTTGAAGTTTCTGCTAATAATTTAGTTTCTGCTCGTGTTATTGAGTACAAGCCTGCAGCACCCAGAAGCTTTGAAGAGGTAAAAGGGGGTATTGAGGCCGTATTAAAGTTAGAGCAGTCAACTAAACTAGCCACTGAAAATGGTCAGGTGGTTTTGGCTAAATTAAAATCTGGCCAATCTGATGGCGTTGCCGATGAGCTTGAGTGGATTCCACCAGTGACTATTGACCGTAAAGATGCTCAAGGTTTAACTGAATTGGTCATGAGCCAAGCTTTTAAAATAGATGCCAATAAGTTGCCTGCATATGCTGGCTTTATGGATGGTAATAAATCTTATACGATTGTGAAAGTTAGCCGTATTGATAATGGGTTGACAACAGATAGTGAGTCTAAAAAGAGTGCTGAGGCAGATTTACAAGCGGCAGTGGCGGCAGAGTATTTAAGTGCTTATGGAAAATCTCTTAAAGTTAAGAGTGATGTGACTGTTAACAGAAAGTTACTAGAGACTAAAACTGAGTAATAACCAGTATTAACTAAAAAGCCGATGTATGTACATCGGCTTTTTTATTTACGGTTGTTATTGAGTTAAGTTGCAGTGCTTAGTCAATTTGCCCAGCAGCTGTAATATTCATACCGCCGTCTACATAAGTAATTTCACCTGTTATGCCTGAAGCTAGATCGCTACATAGAAATGCGGCTGCATTACCGACTTCTTCAATTGTAACGTTGCGACGAAGGGCTGAATGACGTTCGTTAAAGCCAATCATTTTATCAAAATCAGCAATACCAGAAGCGGCAAGTGTTTTGATGGGCCCTGCAGACACTGCATTCACTCGTATGCCACGTTGGCCCAGACTTTGTGCTAAATAGCGTACATTGGCTTCTAAGCTAGCTTTGGCAACACCCATAACATTGTAGTTGGGCATGGTGCGCTCTGCGCCTAAATAGCTAAGTGTTAGCAAGCTACCTTTGCGGCCTTGCATCATTGGGTATGCGGCTTTGGCTAGGGCTGAGAAGCTGTATGAGCTGATGTCATGTGCAACACGGAAGTACTCACGATTAACTGCGTCAAGATAGTCACCATCTAGCGCTACCTTTGGCACGAACGCAAGTGAATGCACAACAGAATCTACACCATCCCAATGTTTTGCTAAAGCTGGAAATAAGGCATCTATTTGCGCATCTTCTGCTACATCACATGGCAAAATAATTGTTGAATTAAAGTCTGCCGCTAAATCTGCAACACGTTGCGCGTGTTTTTCCATTTGATAGGTGAATGCTAGTTCAGCGCCTTCGCGCTTCATAGCGCTAGCAATGCCGTAGGCAATTGAGCGATTACTGAGTAAGCCTGCAATTAAAACTTTTTTACCTGTTAAAAATCCCATTTTATTTCCTGTTTGTTTTTGTATTAGTTGTTACACAAAGTTATTTTGATATTAGGTATTGCTAGGGTGATTTTGCTTACTAGACTTTTTATTACTTACTAGAGCCGCTTCGTGGGTCTAGCGCATCTCTTAAGCCTTCACCTAATAAATTATACCCCAATACGGTTATCAAAATAGCTAAACCAGGAAACAGTGACAACCACCACGCAAACTGAATATAGTCTTTACCATCGGTTAGAATATTGCCCCACGAGGCTTGCGGCGCCTGCACGCCGAGACCCAAAAAGCTCAAGCCAGACTCTAGCAAAACCGCACCTGCAATACCTAGTACTGCGCTAACAATGATGGGTGTGAGGCTGTTAGGCAACAAGTGTGTAAATATTAATCGTGCGTCTTTTGCACCCAAAGTACGGGATGCTAAAACAAACTCACGCCCGCTTAAACTTAAAAATTCAGCGCGTACTAATCGTGTTACACCCATCCAAGAGGTGAGTCCTATCACAATCATTACATTGATAATGGATGGCGTTAAAAACGCAATAACCGCTAATATTAAAAAGAAACTGGGAATTGACAGCATTACATCTACTAAGCGCATGATAAGGGTATCTACCCAGCCACGATAATAACCAGCAATTGCGCCTAAAACTATACCAATAGCAGTAGATATGCCGACTGCTACTAAGCCGACTAACAATGAAATTCGCCCGCCATGTAGCATGCGGCTTAATACATCACGACCTAAGCCATCTGTGCCCATCCAATGTTGCAAAGAAGGCGCTAATAGTATGGCTTTTACATCGATATCATCTGGGTTATAAGGAGAGATTAAAGGTGCTAACATCGCGAGAAAAAACACACTAACAATGATAATGAAACCAATTTTAGCTAATGGGTTTGATAGCGCTTTTATAAGTAGAGCTTTATTCATGTTTAATTTCGCTGTTTATCTCGTTTAATTTTTTATTACGCCGCGCCTTACACGTGGGTCAGCCCATGCATAAGCAATATCGGCTATTAAATTGCCTATTAAAGTTAAGGCTGAGCCAATCGTAAGAATGCCCATAATTACTGGAAAATCACGCATCATCACGCTATCAAAAAACAGTTTCCCCATTCCTGGTATAGCAAAAATAGTTTCAGCAATGACTGAGCCGCCAATTAAACCTGGTATAGATAAACCTACAATTGTGATTAAAGGCAATAAAGCATTGCGCAATGCGTGCGTATAGACGACCTTATGCTCACTTAAGCCTTTAGCACGTGCCGTAGTAATGTAATCTTGGTGAAACACGTCGAGCATGCCATTTTTAACAAACAGTGTAATTCCTGCTAAGCCTGTAACAGATGGAATTACAACTGGTAAAAATAAGTGACTTAGGCTGTCTTTAACTTTGTCCCAAGTATCCAGCGTGTCGTAATTAATACTATGCAAGCCAGAAATTGGTAGCCAGTTATTAACCACTCCTAGCCAATACATTAGCAAAAGTGATAGCCAAAAACCTGGAATTGAAAAGCCAATAAAGTTAAATAGTGTAATTGATTTGTCTTGCCAGCCCATATATTTGCGGGCAGCAACTATTCCTAACGGAATCGCCAAGCCAAGTGTAATAATTAACCCCAAAATATTAATCAGTAGTGTGATGGGCAACGCCTCTTGAATTAGGCCTTTTGTAACATTGCCATCTTTATCAACCGTTTGCCAAAACACAGGTTTTTGATGGCTAGCAAATGAATTGCCAAAATCCAACGTGCCCATACGCTTAAGCCACAGGCCATATTGCACAATTACTGGCTTATCTAAGTTATAAAGTTCACGTAACTTTTGACGTGATTCTTCGCTGGCTTTAGGATTAAAAGACGCTTCATTGTTGGTAATATCGCCAGGTGCTAAATGCATAATAAAAAATGATATTAAGCTGATTCCAATTAATAGTGGAATCATCCAAAGCACACGTTTAATGAGATATTTAATCATGCTAATTTGCCGCTATTTCGTTACGTCTTGGTGTTTCGGTTCGTCTAAGTGCTTCAGGAATGTACCAATCATATGAATTCCAACCTACACCAGCAGGTGGTGCAGGGTTATCTATACCTTTTACGCGTTTATGAATAGCGGTTAAGCCATATCCTGCAGATAAGTAAATAATGGGACTATCTTCTAACAATACCTTTGAAAATTCATGATAAATTTTTTGGCGCTTGTCAGGGTTAAGCTCTAGTCGCCCTTGCTCTAGAAGTTTATCAATAGCGGGGTTGTTGTAGCCAATAAAATTAAACTGGCCAGGTTGATTTTGACTAGAATGCCAAATATTGAATTGATCTGGATCTAAACCTAAACCCCAACCAAGTACAACAACATCAAAATCACCTGTTTTAATAAAGCGGCTTATAAAACTTGCCCATTCAATAGCACGAATTTTAACGTCAATACCTACGTCTTTTAGCCTACGTTGAATGAGTACTGAAGTTTTTTCGCGTTCTTTATTTTGGTTAGTAATGATTTCGAAGCTAAAAGGCTTTCCATCACGTTCAATAATGCCGTCACCATCTAAATCAGCAAAACCAGCTTCTAGCAACAAAGCTTTGGCTTTTGCCACATCATAGGCATAAGGCTTTAAATCGGGGTTGCTCCAACGTGTACCAGGCTTGTAAGGGGAGGCGATATTGATACCCAGCCCTAAGTAAACACCATCAATAATCTCTTGTTTATCTATGGCATAGTTGATGGCTTTGCGTACACGCGCATCGTCAAAAGGCTTATGTTTTAAATTAAAACCCATGTAAGTGTAGCTGTTGCCAAGCTCTTTGTATAAGGCCAATTTTTGTTTAAGCTCAGGCCTTGCAGGTATGACACGTGAGTATTTAATAGGGTCTAAACCCATGCTATCAATATTGCCTGCCATTAGCTCTAAAAACTGTGAGGATGAATCAGGAATGATACGCGTAACAAGTTTATCTATTTTTGCTTGGCCTAAAACTGAGGTGGCACTGCGTGAAAGCTTCAAATTCTCGCCATGCGCCCAACTATCAAGTTTGTAATAATGGCTACCAACAGGTTTGCGTGCGAATGCAGTAGTATGAATATCCTGATTTTCTAACAAATGTTTAGGCATAATTTGCAAGCCAGACCAGCTATCTAACGCTGGCGCGTAAGCATTTTCATAGGTAACGCTAAAAGTAAGAGGGTCTGCCGCCTCAGCTTTTTTAACTAGTTGATAATCAGATGCGTAAGGACTACGTGTTTTTTCATCAATGACTAGTTTCCAAGTAAATAAAACATCCGCACTTGTAAGTGGTTTACCATCGGCCCATTTAAGATTTGGTCTTAATTTGAATGTGATAGTTTTTTGATCTGGTGAAACTTGCCAACTTTCCGCTAGCTCGCCTTCAATATCTAAATTTTTATCATATTTCAATAGTTTATTGAAAATATTACCAGAGATAGCAGCAGCAGCAGACTCACCAGCCACCATATATATCAAGCCAGAGGGCTCACCAATAGTGGCATCAATAAGGGTGCCACCTTCTTGAATTGGGTAGTTTTTATCGTAATTGATGAGATCTTGTGTAGGCTTGCTACAGGCTGTTAAGCAGGCTGTACATATAAAAACTACAGCTGATAAAGCATTTCTTTTGAGTAATAAGTTGTTTAGAAATACAAAATTAACCATGTTGTTAGTATTTCTTATGATTGATGTTTATCTGAGTCTAATATTAGTGCGTACTTTAATTCGTTTTGCTTTTGTTTTGCTGCTTTTGATTCTACTATTTTTACTTTTAATTCGCACATTGGTTTTTTTATTGCTAACTGATTTATAAGCACCATTTTTTACTACTAACTGGTTAACTTTAATTAACTGGCCTGCAAAAACTTTACTAGATTTTAATTTGTTAGCTTGCATTAAAGCTTTTGTGCTGGTGTCATGTTTTTTAGCCAGCCCTTGCAGGGTCTCACCACGTTTAACTTTATAAAAGACTGTACGTGATTGTTTAGGTTCATTTTGTGCACCATCATCTTCATTGCTATTTGCCTCAATGTTATCCATTTCAGCAGTATCAATTAAAGACTCTTGTTGATTTTGATTGTAATTAGCGGGCACCAATACTGCCTGCGAGTTACGTAATTTATTTGCACTAGATAAGCCATTAACATTACGCAACTGACTGACATTGATACCAAATTTTTGCGCAATATTGTCCATACGTTCACCACGTTTGGCATTATAAGTTTGCCAATTGGTCAGCGGTTTATCGTAATTAGCTAAGTTTTCAACAAAGCGTTCAGCGGCCCATACTGGCAATAGTAATTGGTGTTTTTCACCTGTAGAGGTAATAACAGGACGGTTGTAGCTAGGGTTTAATGAGCTAAATTCTTCAAAAGATATTTCAGCTAACTGTGCAGCAAGTTTTGCATCAATTTGTTTTGGCGTTGTAACACGCGCAAAGTAAGGACGGTTTGGAATGCTATTAATCTTTAAGCCAAACTTCTCAGGGTTAGTGATGATATTTTTAATGGCTTGTAGTTTGGGCACATAATTTTTAGTTTCTGGCGGCAAGCTTAAGCTTTGGTAATCGGTTGGCAAACCTTGCCTACGGTTTTTATCTATTGCCCGTTGCACCGTACCTTCACCAGCGTTGTATGCAGCCAAAGCCAAATCCCAAGCGCCAAACATACCATGCAATTTTTGCAAGTAGGTAAGCGCGGCGCTAGTTGCAGCGGTAACATCACGGCGGTTATCTACCCACCAGTTTTGTTGCAAGCCAAAGTGTTTGCCTGTGGCAGGCACAAATTGCCAAATGCCAGATGCGGCACTGCGTGAATAAGCTTGCGGGTTAAATGCACTTTCTATCATTGGCAACAATGCAATTTCAGAAGGCATGCCGCGCTTTTCAACTTCTTCTACAATGTGAAACAGGTATTTTTGGCTGCGCTCTAACATGCGTTTAATGTAATCTGGGCGAGACGAATACCAAATCTCGTGATTGGTTGCAAACTGCGATTTAACATTTGGCATGGCATAACCATCTTTAATGCGTAGCCATAAATCGTCATCGGTATCACTATGTGCCATTTCACTGGCATTAACATCACTTAAAAAATCTTCAACTGGGTCACCAACTAAATTGCTATCAACTTTGTCGGTAATAATCTCAATTTCAACACCAGAAACATTGGTATCTGCTACTGCGTGTTGACAATAAACTGCCCCGCAAGCCAATAAAAATAAGCCTAATAGGCCAACCATTAATTGCTGATGTTTCGAAATGATTGATGTATTTGTTTGTGTGTTTTTAACATTCATTGTTGCAAGGCCTTACAAAAGTTTCACATTGCATAGTAAAGGCGTGTTTAGGCTTAGTCAAGTAAAAGTTTTACTTTATAATTTAATGATATGTGGATGATTAATAATGATTTCTTAGCATTCTAATTGCGGTAAAAACAGATAACTCATCGCTTTTTTGTGCCTGTGAACGGTTAATAATAGTGGGTTGCGTACACCTTAAAAACGGATTGGTTTTAAGCTCTAAATCTATGGTGCTTGGTAAAGTTGGTTTTAGCTGCGCTCGTAATGTTTGTACTTGTGCTTTACGACTAACTAAATTTAAGTTATCTGGCTCTAGTGTCATTGCAAATTCAATATTTTTGGCGGTGTATTCATGTGTGCAATAAACTTTTACATCTATGTTTAAAGCTTTTAAACGGTTAAGAGAGCCTAGCATTTGTGCTGGAGTACCTTCAAATAATCGCCCACAACCTGCACCAAATAAGGTGTCTCCGCAAAATAAGTAATTATTATTCACATAAGCAATATGCCCATTAGTATGTCCAGGTAGCCACATAATATTAAAGCTTAGTGCAATTTCTGGCAAAGCAACCTCAGCCCCTTCAGCGAGCTTAATGTGATCAAATGTAAATGGCTCATATTGTGGTGCGTAAACACCTACCTTTTGGTTTTTAGTTTTACAGTAGCTTAGCAATTTATCTACGCCACCAATATGATCGGAATGGTAATGCGTAATTAAGATTGCACTTAAGTTAAGCTTTTCTTTCTCAAGCATCGCAATTACAGGCTCAGCGTCTCCAGGATCTACTACGACAGCACTTAGCTTGTTGTGCAAAAGCCATATATAATTGTCTTCAAACGCAGAAATAGGAATAATTTGCAGCATAAATTTTTCAATTAAATCAATGTTTCATCTTTGATTTTAAACTCGTGATTGTCAACCATTAAATACAAGTGTTAATGCCAAAAAATCAGCAAAATTCATGGTTAGAAACTACTTTAGGCCAATATTTAATGTGCCATGAGCAGCGCATGTTTGATGCTGCCGTAGGTGATATTTTTGGCTTTAATGCAGTGCAAATGGGCATGCTGCAGATAGATGTGTTAAAAAACTCGCGTATTCCACATATTATGCATGTAGGCAATAATGCGGGTGACTGCTATTGCGAAAGTGATTATTTGCCTTTTGCTGAGAGTTGCATTGATTTAGTTTGTTTGCCACATGTATTGGAATTTAGTGAAAATCCGCATCAAACATTACGCGAGGCAGAGCGTGTGCTGGTTCCAGAAGGCCACTTGATATTGACTGGGTTTAACCCGATCAGTGCGTGGGGCATTAAACATGCTTTAAAAAATGACATGAGCTACCCTTGGCATGGGCATTTTTTTACTATTTCTCGCATTAAAGATTGGCTAGCTTTGTTAGGCTTAGAGTTCGTTAGTGGAAGCATGAGCTGTTATGAGCCACCAATAAATAACGAAAAGTGGCTTAATAATTTTGAGTTTATGGATAAAATGGGTAGCCAATGGTGGCCTATGCTTGGCGGCATATACTTTATAGTTGCAAAAAAACGTGTAGTTAATATAACTTTATTAAAACCTAATTGGAAAAAAACAACGTTAAAATCTAGGCTTGCAGTAAGCTCGCAAAAAAATACACACAAAACCAAACCACATCAAAAAAATAATGAATAACCCAACAAGAAAAACTAAATGAATCAATTAGTAGAAATTTATGCAGATGGCGCATGCAAAGGTAACCCTGGCCCAGGTGGCTGGGGTGCTTGGCTGTTATACGACGGCAAAGAAAAAACATTAAATGGCGGCGAAAAGCTTACCACCAATAATCGTATGGAGCTTACAGCAGTGATTCGTGCGCTAGAGGCATTAAAAAAGCCTTGCACGGTAAAGCTTTATACTGATTCTTCGTATGTTCAAAAAGGCATTAGTGAGTGGATAATTGGCTGGAAAGCCAGAAACTGGCGCACGGCCGATAAAAAACCTGTAAAAAATGATGATTTATGGAAAGTGTTAGATGTGTTAGCTAGTCAACATAGTGTTGAATGGATTTGGGTGAAAGGCCATGCGGGTAACGCTGGCAACGAAAAAGCGGATAGCCTTGCTAACGAAGGTGTATTACCTTACTTATAAATGGGCTGTCTTATCAATGAAACACCTAACTTGTAAAGTATCCATATGCGTCAAATATTTTTAGATACAGAAACAACAGGCTTATATCCCGCTCAAGGGCATCGCATTATTGAAATTGCTGCGGTAGAAATGATTAACCGTCGCCCCACTAATAATCATTTTCATGCGTATTTAAACCCAGAACGTGAAATAGACCCTGCTGCGCAAGAGGTTCACGGCATTACCTTAGAGTTTTTGCAAGACAAGCCCTTGTTTGCCTCTGTTGCGCAAGAAATGCTAGATTTTATTCGCGGTGCAGAGCTAATTATTCACAATGCGCCATTTGATGTAGGTTTTTTAAATAGTGAGCTTGGCCGTATCGGGCTACAGCCAATCGAAACAAACTGCGATAAAATTACGGATACTTTAAAAATGGCCAAAGACTCACGGCCAGGTCAGCGCAATAATTTAGATGCTTTGTGCAGACATTTTGGTATAAATAATGCCAAACGTACTTTGCACGGTGCTTTGCTAGATGCTGAGCTGCTGGCTGAAGTGTATATGGCAATGACGCGCGGCCAAGATAGCTTGATGATAGACTTAGGGCAAACGCAACAATTTACGACAGAGCATTTGGAAATTAATAGTAATAGAACAGTAAAAATATTAAAAGCCAACGACTCAGAGCTTTTAGAGCATGAAAATTATGTAAAAAGCTTAGCAAAAACAGGTGCTAATTTTTGGTAATTTGTATTAAAAATTTAGTATTAAGTACTTAAGTAATTTAATTTTAATCATATAACGCAGGCTTGAAAATGAATAATTGTATTATCGTGACAGGAGGCGCTGGCTTTATAGGCAGTAATTTTGTGTTGAATTGGATTAAGGGTCATTATGGCCAAGTCGTTAATTTAGACAAGCTTACCTATGCTGGTAATTTAGCTAATTTGGCCGATTTGCAAGAAAATGCTGAGCACATTTTTGTGCATGGCGATATTGGTGATAGAGCAGTTGTAGATGCGCTGTTAAAACAATATCAGCCGCGCGCCATTGTCAATTTTGCTGCTGAAAGCCATGTGGATAGGTCGATTCACGCGCCCGGTGAGTTTATTCAAACCAATATTGTGGGTACATTTAACTTACTAGAAGCTGCACGTGCATATTGGAACAATTTGCATGACACAGATAAAACGCATTTTAGATTTTTACATGTTTCTACTGATGAGGTATATGGCTCACTAAGTGCTACTGATGCTGCGTTTAAAGAAACTAACCCATATGAGCCTAATAGCCCATATTCAGCCTCTAAAGCAGCGTCAGACCATCTGGTGCGTGCTTATCACCATACCTACGGCATGCCCACGCTTACTACTAATTGCTCAAATAATTATGGGCCTTATCACTTTCCAGAAAAATTAATTCCATTAGTGATACACAATGCGCTTGCGGGTAAACCGCTGCCTATATATGGCAATGGTCAGCAAATACGTGATTGGCTATATGTAGAAGACCATTGCAGCGCAATTAGGCGTGTGCTTGAAGCGGGCAGTGTGGGTGAGGTTTATAACGTGGGTGGCTGGAACGAAAAAGCGAATATCGATGTGGTGAAAACATTGTGCAGGATGTTGGATACAAAACAAGCACGTAGTGATGGAAAATCGTATTTAGAGCAAATTACTTACGTGCAAGATAGGCCTGGACATGATGCGCGCTATGCAATTGATGCTACAAAAATAGCCAACGAACTTGGCTGGAAACCAGCAGAAACATTTGAATCTGGCATCGAGAAAACGGTAAACTGGTATTTGTCTAATCCAGAATGGGTTAGCAACATAACCAGTGGCGAATACAAAAACTGGGTTAATAAGAACTATAAAGAACGTGGTGAGGAGTTAGCATGATGGCTACACAAAATAAAGCGATGAAAGGTATTGTATTGGCAGGGGGCTCTGGCACGCGCTTGTATCCTGTTACGCAGGTGGTTTCTAAGCAGCTATTACCTGTATACGATAAGCCAATGATTTACTACCCCTTATCTGCACTGATGTTAGCAGGTATCCGCGAAGTGTTAATTATTTCAACTCCACAAGATACACCGCGCTTTACAGAGCTTTTAGGTGACGGCTCGCAATGGGGTATGCAAATTTCATACGCTGTGCAAGCTTCGCCAGATGGCCTTGCACAGGCATTTATTATCGGCGAGCAATTTATTGGCAAAGATCCTTGTGCACTGGTATTAGGTGACAATATTTTTTATGGTCACGAGCTGGCACAAATGGCACAAAAAGCGGTTCAACGTACTAATGGTGCAACCGTATTTGCTTACCCAGTGCATGACCCTGAGCGTTATGGCGTAGTTGAATTTAATGCGGCCGGCAAAGCGGTTAGCTTAGAAGAGAAACCGAAACTGCCTAAATCACGCTATGCCGTTACAGGTTTGTATTTTTACGATAACCGTGTAGTGGATATTGCAAAAAATATGAAACCGTCAGCGCGTGGTGAGCTGGAAATTACCGATGTAAATCGTCAATATTTAGAATGGGATGATTTGCAAGTAGAAGTCATGGGACGTGGTATGGCGTGGTTGGATACAGGTACGCATGATTCGCTGATTGAGGCTAGTAGTTTTATACAAACGATTGAAAAACGCCAAGGTTTAAAAATTGCTTGCTTAGAAGAAATCGCCTACCGCATGCGTTTTATTGATGCGGCACAATTAGAGGCTATGGCTAATAAATATGCCAAGAATGGTTACGGACAGTACCTTAAACAAGTGCTAACCGAACAAGTGTTTTAATGTGAGGCATGCTAGTTAAATGAACGCAATTAAAACTAAAATTCCAGATGTGATTATTTTTGAGCCAACAGTGTTTGGTGATGACAGAGGTTTCTTTTTCGAAAGCTTTAACCACCAAAAATTCTTAGAAGCCACCAATCTGGATATTAATTTTGTACAAGACAATCACTCTAAATCTGGTAAAAATGTTTTGCGCGGATTGCACTACCAAATAGAGCAATCACAAGGTAAATTAGTGCGCGTATGCCAGGGTGAGGTTTTTGATGTGGCTGTAGATATACGTGCTTCGTCTCACACCTTTGGGCAGTGGGTAGGCACGCATTTATCAGCCGAAAATAAACGTCAAATGTGGGTGCCACCAGGTTTTGCCCATGGCTTTTTAGTGCTATCAGACACTGCTGAGTTTTTATACAAAACGACTGATTTTTATGCACCACAGCACGAATGTTGCTTGAAATGGGATGACCCCAGCGTTCGCATAGAATGGCCCTTGCAGGGCATGCCTATATTGTCTGCAAAAGATAACTTGGGTTTAAGTTTACAAGACGCCCAAAAGTTTAATTAGTATTTATGATGCAAAAAATTCTACTGACAGGGCTTAATGGCCAAGTAGGTCACGCCTTACAAGCTAAACTTGGTGATTATGAGTTATTTGCTTTATCTCGTGACCAGCTAGATTTAACAAACGCAGACCAAATGCGTCGTGTTCTGCGTGAGATAAAGCCTAATTTAATTATTAACCCAGCTGCCTACACGGCAGTGGATAAAGCGGAAAGTGAGCCAGAGCTTGCCCATGCAATTAATGCTACTGCACCACAAATATTAGCAGAAGAGGCCGCTAAACTCGGTGCAGCACTTATTCATTTTTCAACTGACTACGTTTACCACGGCACAAAAACTGGCGCATATATTGAAACTGATGCAGTTAACCCAGTCAGTATTTATGGTAAAACCAAACTAGCTGGTGAAGAGGCAATACGTCAAGTAGGCATACCACATTTAATTTTGCGCACTAGTTGGGTATACGGTGTTTACGGTAAAAATTTTTTAAAAACTATTTTAAGGCTCGCGGCTGAGCGCGAAAATATAGGCATAGTGGCTGACCAATTTGGCGCACCAACTAGTAGCGAAAGTATTGCCAACAGTTTAGTAGAATTAATTAATATTTGGAACCCGCAGCAGGCTGAGCAAACAGGGGTATACCACTTTACTAATGCTGGCAATACTTCATGGTATGGATTGAGCTGTGAAATTATAAATGAGTACAAACACTTAGCCAGCCAGCGAAATTGGCCAGCGCTAAGGCTCAAAGAAATTTCGGCTATTACAACTGCCGATTACCCAACACCAGCTGCGCGCCCTGCAAACTCAGTTTTAAATAATACTAAGCTGAAACAGGTTTTTGCGATTGAATTGCCAAGTTGGCAACAGGGGTTGCAGCAAGTAATACAGCAAATTGAAGTTTAAATCACGGTAGTTTAAATAATTGCGATTTAAATAATAGTAATTAAATAACGGTAGTTAAACCTTAATAAAACTAGCTAACTTAATGCATCAGCCCAGCTATTTGGTGTTTCATATAGCCGCACACGCTCAAGCTTAAGTTGGTTACCATAAATATCTTTGTATTGATTGTTAAGTATTTTAAATGCTTCTGCAGCCATATTTTCGGCTGTTGGCACTGTTGAAAACACAACGGTTTTATGATCTGGTAAGCTATTTAAAAAATTAAGTACTGCTACATCATCTTTAAAAACCAAAAAGGCGTGATCCCACACGTCCACCACACTGTCGCGGGCAATTTTTTTAACATCAGAAAAGTCCATCACCATGCCGTTTTCAGAAGTATTTTCTTGATTAATAATATCGCCTGAGAGCGTTATTTCAATTACATAACGGTGGCCATGCAAGTTACGGCATTGGCTTTTGTGACAGGGGATGCGATGCCCAGCATCAAACTCTAAACGGGTGGTAATTTGCATGGCCTTATTATAGCAGTCGTATGAGTAAAGCGTTGCTTGTTAGCGTTAACAGTTAATGTTCTTTTGCCCATACAACAAACTGCTCGAAAGGCATTGGCTTTGCAAAAAAGTAACCTTGGCATTTGTCGATTTTCATTTTTTTAATTAAGGCTAAGCAATCTTCATCTTCAACACCTTCGGCTAGCACTTCTTTGCCTAGGCTGTTTGCTAGCATGGCGATAGATTTGACAATTTCGAAATCTTGTTTTGAATGTTTAATATCACGTACAAATGATTGATCGATTTTAATGAGATCAATTGGCATGCTGCGTAGCCTAGAAAGCGAAGAAAATCCTGTACCAAAATCGTCCAAAGCAAGTCTGAAACCATTTTTAAACAACTCGTCAATCACTGATTGAGAGGTTTCGTTGTACTCTAAAACACCATTTTCAGTAATTTCTAGCACAATATCTTGAGGGTTTACTCGCCATAAAGCGAGCGATTGCATGAGCAGATGGGGCAGCTCAATATCGTATAAATCTTCGGCGCGTAAATTAATGGTTAAGTAAATCTTTAACTGATGCTCATGAGTAAGTTCGCTGGCATAGCGACAAGCTGAGTTGATTAGCCATCGCGTAAATAATTTACCCTTACCCGATTGGTTTAATATTTCAACAGTTAGGCCTGGTGCAACCGTGTAGCCTGTCATGTCAGACCACCTCAGCAATAGTTCTGCACCAGCTATTTTTGAATTTTTGACTGTAACAATAGGCTGAAAATAAAAGGTTAAACTATCGCTAGCAAAAGCCTCTAAAACTTTGTTTTCAGCCTCGCTTTTAGTCGCTAATTGCTGTTGAAGCGCTTCAGAAAACATAACAAAGTGCTGTTGGTTTTCAATAGCGTTTTTAAGTGCTAACTTTGCACAGCTATACAAATCATTATCTGGTGGAGTTGTATTTTTAACAGAAGCACAACCTATAAACGGTGTCACGAGTAGAGACTGATTCTCTAAAAAAATAGCATGTTCAAAGGCCCTACCTAATTTTGCGGCTAATAAATTTAAATGCAGATCGCTATTTAAATTGTCTAGCAAAATATCAAACTCTAAATTACCATCGTAATATAACTGGCAATCAGCCCCAATATTTTGTTTAAGTAAGGTAATTATTTTTTGACTTAAACTGACCGAAATACTGTGCGAATAAATTGGATTATTTTTAGAAATTTGAAAGTGAATAGAAAATAAACTAATCAACTGATTGCTATTAGTTACCTTAGTCATTTTATTCAAATCAATTAAGATTTGATTTGAATGCGGCAGTTTTGTGTCCACATCAAAATTTAAGGCATACTCAAGTTGTTTCTTTTGCTGTAGTTGCGCTGTTTCTGCTACTAAATTAAACATAAAGCAATGTAGTTGAGCTGTCTGTGAAAACCCGATAGCTGGTTTTAACTCAAAGCAGCGCATAAAGCTCAGTATAGTTTGTGATTTAACACCATCTTGCATCGCATTAAGCCATAAAAAAACCAATTGGTTAATGTTGGCAGTTAATGCCGTTAAACTTTGCTTTATAGGCCAAATTTTTAATTTATTTTCAAGCTGGGTTAAATATGAATTAGCAGTCTCTTTTTTTGACGCAACAATAGCGTTTAAAGTGTTTATATTTACTTTTAAAAGAGAGATTACTTTATTGGGGTCTAGTTGAAATTGCTGTAAATTTTCTAGTAAAGCTTGCTCAGTATAAGTTATCTCAAATTCTGCTACTTCATAGTTTTGTTGCGATTTTGAATCCGGCTTATTGATTGTCATGCGAGTAGTTTTTATACGTAAAAATCATTAGGATTTAAGCCATAACTATCGGGCGGCAAGCTTTTTGTAATTTTATAGGGCTCACCGTTTGGTATTAATGGGCTATTTAATAAATTTAAAATAATGGGTGCGTGATAACGTTCTTTATTCGGATCTAATAGCAACATAATACGCGGCAATAAGCGCCTCACTTGGTTTTGCTGAATTACAACCGCCACTTCGCCAGTGTTAAGTTCGACTAAAGAGCTGACAGGATACATACCCATAAATTGCACAAGTTGATCAACTAATTCAATGCTAAATTGTTTACCGCTTAGCTGGTGTATTTCATCTAAAGCTTGTTGATGAAAAACGCCTTTTGCATAGGCTTTATGGCTTGTTATAGCGCAATAAGTGTCAATTAAACCAGAGATTTGAGAAACTAGGCCTATCTGGCTTCCGTGCAATTGATTAGGGTAGCCACTGCCGTCAACACGCTCGTGGTGTTGCGCAACCAGAAAAACAACAGATACTGGAATATCTGCAGTCTGTTCAATTATTTTTAAGCTTTCATCGACATGTTTTTTAGCATAATCATATTCTTCACGTGTTAATTTGCCGGCTTTAAGCAAAATATCCGATGAAATTTTTACTTTACCGACATCTTGTAATAGCCCTGCCAGCCCAAGTTCTTTAATTTGTTTTTTAGATAACGCTAAAAAATTACCAAAAGCCATTAAGGTAATAGAAACATTAAGCGCATGATTATAAGAGTAATCATCGGTTTTTTTTAATTTAGCTAGCCACAACAGCGCATCTGGTGAGCGCCCAATACTTTCAACCATGCTATCTAAAATGTCACTCACTGCAGATAAATCTAGATCGTGATCGTTTGCCACACTTTGAAAAATATCACGCGTGGCTATTTGCGATTGCTCATACACAGGATAAATTGCAGCAATTTCAATTTCTACAGGCGGTTCTTCTTCATAAATGGTAATTTTATAGGCATCGTTTTCTGCCTCTTGTGCTGTTTTACGATCTAGTGGCGCATCTTTAATCGATGATTTAAGTTTTTGGCGACCAAATAAGCCACCAATAAACCCACTTACATCACTTACTAGCTGTTTTGCGATGGAGCTTTGATCAGACTCACTATTGGTTTCATAAGGCAACGCTTCTTGCGCGGCAGCGCTTGCTCCGTATCGCATATTGTAAACAGTACCAGTTGTGCTATTGGTTTCTGCATTTTCTGGTGCTTTATATTGTTTTAAATCACGCAATATCTCTACAAAAGAAGTTTTATTAGTGTATTTTAGCTTTGTGTTAGCATTAATTTTGCTGTCTGAAATAATTTTACTAGGGTCTTTAGCCCTTGTTACAGAGCCTTCACGTTTAACAGATACATCTTGTTTTGTGGGTGCTATAAATTGGCCACCAGCAGATTTTGTACGATCTACATATACAAACTGGCACAGTGACATAATGGTGTCGATGTCAGATTGGTCATCTAGTAAAAACCCTTGCAACATAAAAGGCGTGCCTATCCATGGCCTGTCTAGCTCGGCAACATACATACCTAAAGCCAATCGCTCGACCTCTATTTTTTCTTTTTTTATTTCAATCATTTATTAATTAATTAAACTATCTATATGAGCTAGCGCACTCTCAGAAAGTGATGGTAAATGATAACCGCCCTCAAGTGAAGAGATGATACGATTTTCACAATGATTTTTTACAATTTTTTTAATAAACTCAGTTATCCAAATATAGTCTTTGGTTGCCAGTGCAAGATCAGCTAAAGGGTCATTGGCATGTGCATCAAATCCAGCTGAAACATACACAATGTCAGGTTTGAAAGCGTTTAATGCAGGTTTAAATATGTTTTCAAATACCTGTTTAAAATCTTCTCCATTACTTTTTGCTGGCAGAGGCACGTTGATCATATTTTTACTGCGCGTATCTGCACCGCGATGTGGGTAAAAAGGGTGCTGAAAAGTGGAACATAACATCACATTAGGGTTATCTTTAAATATATCTTCAGTACCGTCGCCATGGTGCACATCAAAATCAATAATCGCTACACGCTTAATGTTTGGGTAGGTGAGTGCGTGTGCTACTCCAACGGCAACATGATTAAAAATGCAAAATCCTGCGCTATTGGCTTTGCCAGCATGGTGTCCAGGAGGGCGTACACAGCAAAAAGCATTTTTCACTTTGCTTTGTAATACCAGATCGGTTGCAAGTACTACTGCACCGCTAGCATGCAACGCTGCAGATAAACTGATTGGCCCCATAGCGGTATCGGCGTCTAGGCGCACTAAACCAGCCTTTGGAGCAATGTTATGAATGTGCTCAATATAAGTAGTGGCGTGGGCACGTTCTAAGTGTTTACGCGTTGCAGCGGGTGCATCGTAAAAGCTGAGTTTTTGTTTTAAAGGTGACGCTAAAACTGCATTTTTAATAACTGTGATTCGCGCAGGTGATTCTGGGTGGCTACCATCCATTATATGTAGTAGCGTATCTGGGTGTGATATAAAAGCTGTTTTTAACATGGCTAATTTACCTAAATTAGGGTCAACTAAACCGAGATTAACTAAGCATTAGTTCTTTAGATAATTCTTGGTAAAAATGCAATCGTTTGTTAGATATAGTGCCATCATTAACAGCATTAATCACTGCGCAATCGGGCTCATGAGAATGTTTACAGTTATTAAATCTGCATTTGCCTAAGTAAGGTTTAAACTCAATAAAAGCTAGCTCCAGCTGCTCGTTTGTTAAGTGATTCAAACCAAACTCTTGTAGGCCAGGTGAATCAATCAGGCTAGTTGTATCATCAAGATGATATAAATGCGCAGCGGTGGTAGTGTGTTTGCCACTATCTAAGGCTTCGCTAACAATTTGCGTGCGCACGTTTTCATTGGGTAGCAGGGCGTTAATAATAGTCGATTTACCCATGCCAGATTGTCCAACCAATACACTTTGATGGTGCTGTAAATGGGGTAGTAGCCCAGTAATATTTTCTGTTGCAGCCAAGTGTATTACTTGATAGCCTAAGTTTTGGTAGTGCTGTAGTGTCGTTTTTGCATCAGTAATGTCTGCTAAATCACATTTATTTAGCACTATCAGCGGCTTAATGTTTGCCGCTTCGGCAGCAACTAAGCATCTATTGAGTAGGCTTTCGTAAAAGCTAGGCTGGGTCGCAAGTGTAATAACGATTTGCGTAACATTAGATGCCAGAATCTTACTTTTAAAAGCGTTGCTACGGTACAGTAAAGACGTGCGAGGCAAGCTAGATTCGACAACACCCTCACGTTTATCAGTTAATTTAATATTAACAATATCACCACATGCCAAATCGGTTTTTTTGCCACGTGTTACGCAACTAATGCGCGCTTTATCAGCAAGTTCAACATCAAAACGTTTGCCGTAAGAGGCTACGACTAAACCTTGTAACATGTGCTTAATGATCAAACTTATAGTACGTTTTATTTAGATAGCTGGCCACGTTAAGTTCTTCATTATCAAACCATTTTAAGCCCAACATCGTGTTGCAATTACGTACTTGCGCGACTAAACCTTTAGAAGTTTTAACCTTATTATATTCACGGGTGTAAATAGCAGAACCATCACCACCGTGGCTGCTTGCATGGCAGCTTATACAATGTTTATCTGCTAAGTTTTTGCCAGCAATTGCATCGGCGTTTACAAATAATTCATTAGCGGCTGCTTGCAAGCCCAGCAAACTTAACAAAATGAATAGAATTTTTGCCACTCTATTTAGCCCTAGTCAATGTTAAGCGCTAGTATACGCTGCTAGTTTAGAAATGCGAATGCTGGCAGGCGGGTGCGAATCATAAAAAGCGGAATGTAGCGGATCTGGCGTAAGTGTAGAAGCGTTATCACGGTAAAGTTTAACTAACGCATCCACCAAATGATTGGCGTTAGCATGCTTGGCTGCATAATCGTCTGCCTCAAACTCATTTTTGCGTGAGTAGCTGGCCATAAAAGGGCGTAACAAGAACAAAAACACAGGTGAAACTAATAAAAACAATAATAATGCCATGTGATTGCTTATTTCAGTCACACCCAAACCGTTATAAAACCAAAACTGATTTACTAACCAACCCAATAATGCCAAACCCACAAAACTCACAAAAAACATCATGGCAATACGTTTAATTACGTGGTGATGTTTAAAGTGGCCAAGCTCGTGCGCTAATACGGCCTCTATTTCTTCAGTATTTAAACGACTTAAAAGGGTGTCAAAAAATACTACGCGTTTGCTGCTGCCAAAGCCAGTAAAATAGGCATTACCATGGCTGCTACGTGCAGAGCCATCCATCACAAATAAACCTTGTGATTTAAAGCCACATTTAATAAGCAATGCCTCTATGCGAGATTTCAAGTTTTCATCGGCAAGTGGCGTAAATTTGTTAAATAAAGGCGCTATAAATGTAGGGTAAACAGCCAACATAACAATGTTAAAAATGCTCCATACCACCCATAAATAAAACCACCAGTACTGGCCAGCACCTTGCATTAACCATAATGCCGCAAATAAAATTGGCGCACCTAGGGCTAAACCAACGATGCTATGTTTAAACAAATCACTAAAAAACATGCCCTTAGTCATTTTATTAAAACCAAACTGCTCGTCAACTGTAAAAGTTTTGTAGTACTCAAACGGCAAATCGATTAAACCGCTGACTAGCATAGCGGTACAAATAACTAAAGCACCGCGAATAATCGGATAGTCTGGTAAAGCGTTAAACCAAGCAGTATCTATCCACTGCAAACCGCCTCCGATAGTTAAAGCTGCCAGAAGCAATGCTTGTACAACGGCCTCTATTAATACTAATTTTGTTTTTGCAGCAGAGTAGTCAGCTGCTTTTTGATGTGATTCTAATGAAATATTACCTTCGAAAGGTTTTGGTACGCTACCGCGGTGTGCTTGAACGTGCGCAATGTGGCGTGTTCCTAGCCAAATACGCACCGCTGTGGTTGCAATGAGTAAACCAATAAATATCAATGTTAAAGTAGGAGCCATGCTGTTAAGTCTTAAATGTTAAAATATAATGATATTGTGAAGCATTTGCGTGTATTACGTTCAATCTGGCTGCAATAATTTTGTAATTAAACCGTATTTAATGGAAATCATGATGACACCATCAAACAACAACGTTGATAAATTAAAATCAACTGATAACTTAATCTGGCTAGATATGGAAATGAGCGGACTTTTGCCTGACTCAGACCGCATTTTAGAGTTGGCAGTCGTGGTTACAGATGCAGATTTAAACGTATTAGCAGAGTCACCAGTTTTTGTTATTCATCAGGCAGATTCAGTGTTAGATGGCATGGATGCCTGGAATAAAGGCACGCATGGCCGCAGCGGTTTGATTGAAAAAGTGAAAGCTTCTACACTAAACGAGCAAGCCGCTGCCGAGCAAATGATTGAATTTTTAAAGCAATATGTGCCTGCAAGCAAATCGCCTATGTGCGGCAATTCTATTTGCCAAGATAGGCGCTTTATGGCGCGCTACATGCCGCAGTTAGAAGCCTATTTTCATTACCGTAATTTAGATGTTAGCGTGTTTAAAGAGCTAGCAAGACGCTGGAAGCCAACTATTTATTCTGGCTTTAAAAAAGCCAGCAAACATGAAGCATTAGCCGATATTTATGAATCTATAGATGAGCTTAAATATTACCGCGAACATTTTATTGTTAAATAGAAACTAAATTATAACTATAGGCAAAAAAAGGGGGCATAACTGTTAAAGTTATACCCCTAGGGAGGAGAAGTTGGCTTTGGAGAAGCTTAATAATACATAAGCATATCGTGTGCCAACTTCCATCACTGTGTTTTTAATAAGGTCTTTTTGTACAAATTAAGGTAGGCAATTGCGCTTAAACTCCAGCTAATATCCTGCTGCATGCCATTTTTCTGTATACCTCGCCAAGTTTTTGTGTCCTTCCACAAGTTTAACGCACGTTCAAGTGTGGCTAAAAGTGATGCACTTGTGACAGATTTCATGACAAATCCTGTCGCTTTGTGACTTTTTAGGCTTAAATCATTAGCGTCATAAACCGAGTCTACTAAGCCACCAGTAGGCGACACAACGGGCGGCGTGCCATAAGCTAAGCCATATAGCTGGTTTAATCCACATGGTTCAAATCGCGATGGCATAATGAAAATATCACTGCCTGCCATGATGTTGTGCGATAAGTGTTCGTGATAGCCTGTGTTCATGCTTACTTGGTTAGGGTAGCGTTCAGCTAAATCGTTAAAGCTAGCTTCTAATGTTTTATCACCACTACCTAAAATAGCAAACTGGCAACCTAGTGCTATTAATTTAGGCATCAATTCTGGCAGTAAATCTAATCCTTTTTGGTGTGTAAGCCTACTTACAACGCCCAACAATGGTGCGTTTGCATCAATTTGTAGCCCAAGTTGCTGTTGCAAAGCCTGTTTAACCGCATGCTTGCCCGTTATGCGGTTGCTGCTATAGTTTTTAGGTAAATGCACATCGGTTGCAGGGTTCCATTCTTGCGTATCAATGCCATTGAGTATTCCAGTTAAGTTGTTTTGACGCGTTTGCAATAATCCTTCAAAGCCGAATCCAAACGCTTCGGTTTGAATTTCTTGAGCGTATGTATGGCTTACAGTGCTTAATTGATCTGCATAAAATAGCCCAGCTTTTAAAAATGACAATTGCTCAAAATACTCAAAACCGCTGATATTAAAATGCTCGGTTGGTAAATCAAGTTTCTCTACCCAGCTAGCATTAAAGCAACCTTGAAAAGCTAAGTTATGAATGCTGAATATAGATTTAGTGTTGCTGTTATCCAGCAGCTTCATATAGGCGGGTGTTAAGCCAGTTTGCCAATCGTTGCATTGAATTAAATCTGGCAACCAGTTTTTAACTGGGCTTTGCGCACTGCATAATAAGCTTGCCACGCGTGAAAGTACGCCAAAACGCAAAGGATTATCTAACCAATCTTTGCCATTTTCATCGGAGTATGGGCCGCCAGCTCGCTCATACAGAAAAGCATTTTGAATTGCAATAACCTCTATACCACTGCCTGGACCACTATCGGGCATTTTGCCAGTGATGATTGTGCAGGCTTGGCCCAATACGTTTATCTCGGCGATAATGTTGATGGCTTTTAGTTTTGCCAATACCGCGCCATAGGCGGGCATTACAATTTTCACTTCAATATTGTCTTCGGCATTATCTAATTCATTTAATTGGCTAATTGCCTTGGGTAGTGCGCCACTTACATCGGCTAGACCGCCCGTTTTTATTAGTGGATAAGCTTCTGAGGTGGCAAATAAAACGCGCAAAATGTTCTCACAATTCGGTTAATGATATAAATATTATTATAAAGGCTAACTAGATTAAGGCTAACTGGTGCGCTTAAATTACAGTGATTAAATTATAGCTGTTAAAATTTAATTGTTTAGTGAATAGTTTTTACGCAGAAAGTACAAAATGGCAGCAACACAGTGGTTAGCAGTGGGCAGCGGGGCAGCAATAGGCGCTTGGGTGCGTTGGGGTTTGGGTATTGCGCTAAATGCCAGTATGCTTCCTATGGGCACGCTGATTGCCAACTTAAGTGGCGGCTTGTTAATGGGTGTGGCAATGGCTTATTTTATTGGTGTAGATGCCCAAAATGAGCTGCGACTATTTGTAATGACAGGTTTTTTAGGCGGCTTAACAACATTTTCTGCTTTCTCAGCTGAGGCCTTTAACATGCTGCATAAACAACAGTATGCTTGGGCTGCAGCTCACATTTCTAGTCATGTTGTAGGTAGCTTGTTAATGACGGCGTTAGGTTTATGCTGGTGCAATACTTTAAAAATTAATTTTTGCCCTGTATTCAACCACGTTAAATCTGAATACAGACTTGGTGTTAGAATAAAAAAGTAACTAAATCCTTACAAAAAACTAATAACCGATGCCCTGCGAGGCAATTTAAATGCGGGTTGCAGGGCATCTGTTTTCACACTAAAAATAGCATTTTTAAGCAATTAAAATTAAGCACTAAATAAAAAGCCCGCATTAAAGCGGGCTTTTTATTGTTACAAATATTACTATTTTTGAGTCTCTACCATAACTAGAGGTGCGTCATCTTTTTTAGATTCTGCATCTTTCTTCCAATTTGGTGCTTTGCGCGGCGCTTTTGGCTTTGTTGGCTCTACCACTTGTACCGTAGCTTTAGTATCGCCTTTAGTTTCCACTAGCTGTAAGCCGCTTGCAGCCAAATCAACTGGCTTAGCCGCTTTAGCTGGCTTGCGCGCCGCTGGTTTTTTATCAGCTTTTGCTTTTACAGTTTTCTCAGGTGTGGCTTCAGGTGTGGTTGCAGTTTCAATTAACACTGGCTCAGATTTTTGTGCCGGTTGTGTTTTTTCTGCCTTTGGCTCTGCTTTAACCTTAGACGTAGCTTTTGGCGGCTTTGTCACAGGCTCATTCGCTTCTGGCGCAGCTACTTGCACAATAATTGGTGTGTTATCTACAGTTGCATCATTTGGCACAAATGCTGGTGTTGCTGCATTTGGATCGCGGTTTTCATCCCTAGCGGCATCGCGGTTTGCATCACGATTTTTATTACGATTGCGACCACCGCGACTGCGACGACCACTACGTTCTGTACGCGGGGCTTGGTTTGTATCAACCGTAACATTGCCTTGCGCATCAGCTACAACCGCTGCAAGCTCAACATTTTCCACTTTTTCGCGTGGTTCTTGTCGCACTTCTGCACGAGCTTGATTGTTTTGCTCAGGCCTAGGCGTGCGCTCAGGACGCGGCTCTTGAGCGCGCGTTTGTTGAGATTTTTGAGCTTGCTGTGGCTTATCTGTGCGTTCTTGCTTCTCGGCAGTATTATTGCGGTCGCGACTATTGGCATTGCGATCACGGTTGCGATTGCGATCACGATCGCGATTGTTGTTGCGATTGCGATTGTTATCGCGCGTAATAGCATCTTTTTCTTCAGCTTTTTCTTCTACTTTAACCGCGCTTGTAACACCCAGCCAATTTTTAATGCGGCCTAAAAGTGATACTTTAGCTGTAGCAGGTTTTTCTGTGACCACTTTATTTTCTACAATAGGTGCAGATGTCGCTGATTTAATACCTTTTACTAAAGCCTCGGGTGCTCTTGGTTTTGCTTCCTCATTTAATTCGCGTACATAAGCAGTTTCAGCAGGCAATTCAACCATTTTATAGCTGGCTTGCGAGGTTTCTTCTGTTACGTCATCAAGTTTAATGCGGGTAATGGTGTAGTTAGGCGTTTCCATGTGAACATTTGGAATCAACACTACTTCAACGCCCATGCGTTGTTCAATTTTGTGAATATCAGCACGTTTTTCGTTTAATAAGAAAGTTGCTGCTTCTACCGGTAATTGCACTTGAATAACGGCGCTATTATCTTTCATGGCCTCTTCTTGCGTAATGCGCAAGATGTGCAGGGCAGTTGATTCAATACCACGAATATGGCCTGTACCACTGCAACGCGGACATGCCGCGTGGTTGGTTTCACCTAAGCTTGGGCGCATGCGTTGGCGCGATAATTCTAGCAAGCCAAAACGTGAAATTTTGCCAGTTTGTACACGCGCACGGTCAGCATGTAATGCATCGCGTAGCGTATTTTCTACTTCGCGCTGATTGCGTTGGCTTTCCATATCAATAAAGTCAATCACCACCAAGCCACCTAAATCGCGTAAACGCAATTGTCGCGCCACTTCTTCGGCTGCTTCTACGTTGGTGTTAAAGGCAGTTTGCTCAATATCTGCACCTTTAATGCTGCGTCCAGAGTTAACATCCACAGAAACAAGCGCTTCGGTATGGTCAATAACAATTGCGCCACCAGAAGGCAGGCGCACTTCGCGTGAAAAAGCTGATTCAATTTGATGTTCAATTTGAAAGCGCGAAAACAGTGGTATTTCATCTTGATACAGCTTTACACGCGCCACATTACCTGGCATTACGTGATTCATAAACTGTACAGCTTGCTCGTAAACATCGGGTGTATCGATTAATATTTCGCCAATATCGGCGCTAAAATAATCGCGAATGGCACGAATAACTAAGCTACCTTCTTGGTAGATTAAAAACGCACCAGGCTGAATGGTTGAAGCTTCTTCAACCGCTGTCCATAATTGAGTTAGGTAGTTTAAATCCCACTGCAATTCCTCGGCATTGCGACCAATACCAGCGGTACGCGCAATAATGCTCATGGCTTTTGGAATTTCTAATTGCGCCATTACATCACGTAATTCGTTGCGGTCTTCACCTTCAATACGGCGCGAAACACCACCACCACGTGGGTTATTTGGCATTAATACTAAATAACGTCCAGCTAATGAAATGTATGTAGTAAGTGCCGCGCCTTTATTACCGCGCTCGTCTTTATCGACTTGTACAATTAGCTCTTGGCCTTCTTTGATTACATCTTGAATACGTGCGCGACCAGCATCCGCTTTTTCGTTGTAATAGCTGCGTGATATTTCTTTAAATGGTAAAAAGCCATGACGATCCATACCGTAATCGACAAATGCAGCTTCAAGTGAAGGTTCTACACGGGTAATAACCCCTTTGTAAATATTGCTTTTGCGCTGTTCTTTACCAGCGTGTTCAATATCTAAATCGACGAGTTTTTGTCCGTCTACGATTGCAACGCGTAACTCTTCCGATTGCGTTGCATTAAATAACATGCGTTTCATTGATTGCTCCCGCGCGATAGGCGGTGCAGACTTAGTTGAAGTTGAATAAGGTGATTGAAGGAATGTTTTGGCGCATTTACAGCGCTAAATCAAGCAAATGTTGACATTGAGTTGCAGCAATTGGCTGCTAAAACCAAATTAACGCCTCAGCGTTTTAACAACCGCACAGCTAAGCGCGGTTTAAAATGATTTACCCTATCAAATGCAAGTTTTAAACTCATGCCAAACGTTATATGTAACGTTTACTATCAAAGTAGGGCATAAATCCGTTAAAATTCTGTCTTCAGTCACTTTAGTCGCGTTTATGTTTATTTGTCTGCAGCGGCTAGAGCGCAATTTTTATCGCTACTTACAAGTTGGCGAGCGACTTAAGCCAAAATAATGTGTCACATAATGCATCCGTAAACGAATGCATCATTTAGTAAAAATATATTGTTGAAAAGCTTTGTAAGCCTTATAAATTCAACAATTTCAATAGTATAGGCGTAATCGAATGTTTAAGCAAAAATATGACACAAACTGTTGAAAATAATCAGTTAGAAAATAAAATAGGCGCACAATCAGCAGCACTTGTTGTGGTGGATGAGGCAAGTGAAGGTCAGCGTATTGATAACTTTTTAGCAAAAACGCTAAAAGGTGTGCCCAAAAGCCATATTTACCGCATTTTGCGCAGTGGCGAAGTACGCGTTAATAAAGGTCGTATTGATGCATCTTACAAGCTAGTTATTGGCGACATTGTGCGCATACCGCCTATTAGGGTGGCTGCTAATGATAAAGAAGTGCTTACTGCACCTGCAACATCTGTTTTAGAAAGCACAATTATTTTTGAAGATGATGCACTTTTGATTATTGACAAACCTGCAGGTTTTGCTGTGCACGGTGGTAGCGGTGTAAGCCGTGGAGTAATTGAACAGCTTAGACTTGAGCGCCCAAAAGCTAAGTTTTTAGAGTTGGTACATAGGCTGGATCGTGAAACTTCTGGTGTATTAATGTTGGCAAAAAAGCGTGCTGCACTGGTGGCGCTGCATGAAATGATTCGCAACAACCAAACCGATAAACGCTACTTAATGTTGGTTGCAGGTGAGTGGAGTGAGAAGAAGAAACGTGTTGCTTTAGATTTGCAGAAATATGTACTACCTAATGGTGAGCGTCGGGTAAACGTGGTGACCGATAAAAGCAAAGACAAATACGATCAGGCGCAGCACTCTGAAACAATTTTTTATTTAAAACAGGCATTTGCAGGCTTTAGTTTATTAGAAGCTCAATTAATCACGGGCCGCACCCATCAATTGCGCGTGCAACTAGCACATTTGGGCTTTCCTATTCTTGGCGATGATAAATATGGCGATTTTGCCAATAATAAAGCCTTACAAAAAAAGGGCTTGAAACGCATGTTTTTACACTCGGCTGAAACAAACTTACGGCATCCTGTGTCAGGAGATAAACTGAAGTTAATGGCACCTTTGCCAGTAGATTTAGAAAAATTTATGAAGACCTTAACAGTAAAAGTTTGACAGAGAAAGTAATTGACATGAGCAAGCCGTTTGACTTAATTGTGTGGGACTGGGATGGCACTATTGCAGACTCCACTGGCATGATTACTAATGCACTGGTATTAGCCGCTGCACAAGTTGGACTGCCCGCGCTGGCGCCAAAAGATGCCAGCGATATTATTGGGCTTGGTCTGAAAGAGTCTATTTACGCGCTGTTTGGAGATATTCCAGCTAATCAATCACAAGCCTTAGCCGCACAATACAGCGCTAACTATTACGCAGGTGAAAGTGAAATACCTCTTTTTGATGGAGCAAAAGAAGCCATTATTGAGCTTAATCGACGCGGTTTTAAATTGGCTGTAGCAACAGGCAAAGGCAGGCGAGGGCTAAATTTGGCGCTAGAGCATTGCGGATTAGCTAACTACTTTCATGCGACGCGCACCGTGGACGAGTGCTTTTCTAAGCCGCATCCACAAATGTTGGATGAGTTGATGGATGAGCTGGTTGTAAGACCTGAACGCACACTAATGATAGGTGACACCAGTTACGATATGCAGATGGCTCAAAACGCAGGCATTAGTGCTGTGGCAGTCACATTTGGTGCGCAGCCGCGTGATAAATTAGTGGGTTATAATCCACTGTATGTTTTTGAGCAATTTACTGATTTACGCGATTGGCTACTGGCTTTAAATTAAATACTACATATTAAACAGGCAAATATTAACTAAGCTAAGTTGAACGCATGCAAGCAAACACCATCACACTTAATAGCCACGATTTGCACGAAAAATCATTAGGTTTACGTTTTGCTTTGCCGCAACTAGGTCAATTTGCTACAGGCTTTGTGGTGCGCTATCACGGCAAAGCGCACGCGTATGTAAATAAGTGCGCGCATGTGCCCATCGAGCTAGACTGGAAACAAGGTGAGTTTTTCACAGTCGCAAAAGATTACATTATTTGCGCAACACACGGCGCGCACTATGCCCCCGATACTGGCCACTGCGTGATGGGGCCGTGTAAAGGAAAAAGTTTGCAGGCAATACCCGTTATTGAGCAAAATCAACAAATTACTATTCATATTGATAAACTTCATAAATAGTATAGTTAGTAAATTTAATTTATATAGTTAAGCCATCAATATAGTTATATCAATTTCACAGAAAATTTAATTAGGAACATACAGTATGTCTGACGAAACTAACGCACAAAATAATTGGCAACAGCAAACCATTGAAAAACTCGCTATGTCTGGCTTAAAAGAGCAACAAGCTGCTAGGCGTTGGAGTATATTTTTTAAATGTTTATTTTTTGCTTATTTGCTTGTTGTAATGTTTTTGGCGCTAGGCTGGGTAGGTGGCGGCAAATCATCAACTGGTAGTCACACTGCGCTGATTGAAATTGCAGGCGTGATAGAAGCTGGTGGCGATGTTAATGCCGACTCTGTAATGAGCAGCCTAAACGATGCATACGAAAATAAGGGCACCAAAGGCATAATTTTGCGCATTAATAGCCCAGGTGGCAGCCCAGTGCAATCAGGCATTATTAATGAAGAAATTAAACGCCAAAAAAGGTTGCACCCAGCTATTCCAGTGTACGCAGTTGTTGAAGATATTTGTGCGTCTGGTGGTTATTATATTGCTGCAGCAGCCGATAAAATTTACGTAGATAAAGCCAGTATTGTTGGCTCAATAGGCGTGTTGATGGACGGCTATGGATTTACTGAAACCATGAAAAAAGTAGGTGTAGAACGTAGATTAATGACAGCGGGTGAAAATAAAGCCATGCTAGATCCATTTTCACCAGTTAATCCTAAGCACGAAGCTTATGCACAAAACATGCTTAACCAAATTCACGAGCAATTTAAAACAGTGGTACGTGAAGGCCGTGGTAAACGCCTAAATGAAGATAGCGAAACCTTTAGTGGTTTGTTTTGGAGCGGTGAACAAAGTATAAAAATTGGCCTGGCTGACGCACTTGGTAGCGCTGATTACGTAGCGCGCGAAGTGATTAAGCAAGAAGAAATAGTTGATTTCACTTATCAAGAAACCATCACCGACCGCTTTGCCAAACGTTTGGGTGCAAGTATTGCAAAAAGTATTGGTATTGATGCAGCGACAAAAGGCTTGCAATTACGCTAATACAACCTATGCAAGCACAATGTTTTAATTTATAGTTATAAGGACTAATCGCCAATAAAACAATAGAACATAAAACATTTATGAGCAAGTTGCGACCTTTCATTAAATTACTACTGGTCGCAACTATTTGGTTTTTCACCTTCAACACCCAATTCGCAAACGCAAATCCGCAACAACTTAACGGCAAATGGCATCTAGTACACTCCTATACTGCTGATTTACCTAACGAAATTTTCCTCAATAAACCTCTCGAAACCGTTGCACCAGTCGTGGCTGGAGTTGGCCTTACTGGAGGGCATTACCTTTACATTGCGCCACTTAATATTAAAAAAAGTGGTGAATACGTGCTGGATTTTAAAAATACCAGCACAATCGCACGCTTCAGGCACCAAATATTTGACGATAAAAAACGCCTTGTTACTACATTACAAGGCGGTATCGAAAGCCCAGCCCTAAACCCATTTTTTTTAAGACATGGTCGCGAAATTACTTTGCAGTCAGGTAGTTATACTCTGGCGACAGAAATTAATTCTGATGTTTTTTTAGCAGAGCCAGAACCTTATTTAGATGATAGGGCACATTACCAGGCCGCAATTAAATGGGGCAATGTCATCGCTTTGTTTGGCCTAGGTATATTTTTTGGCTTGGGCATTTATTACACAGCGTTAGCTGCTAGCCGTAATCGTTGGGCAGAGGCGATGTATGCTAGCTTTATTGCAGGAAATTTTATTTTTAATGGCGCGGCGTTGTTGGTGTTTTCTGACATTTTAGGCCCTCATTCTATTTACTTTGCCTCCATGCCTGTATTGCTATCTAACATTGCTTACGTACTATTTGTAATGCATTTACTAGATATTAACAAAGACGCACAAAAGCAATTGTATTGGGTGGGTGTTGGCATAATTGCAATTATGTCAATATTTTTAGGTGTGGCAATTGGTTACCCCAATTGGGCATTAGAGTTTTGCCGCTATGGCGTTGCACTGTTTTTAAGTTACGGCTTGGTGGCGGCTATTCGCCAAAGCTTAAATAAAAATAACACCGCAAAGCGCTATTTAATTGCCATAAGCATCTTCTTTATGTCAGGCCTAACCGCAATCAGTCTTAACAAAATTGATAGTCAATTTACGTTTTACATCGAACACATCGGCATTGTTAGTGTGGCGATTGAGGTTATATTGCTGGCCTTGGTGTTGTCGTTTCAATTTTCAGAGCTGCACGATGATAAGCAAAAAGCACTTGAGCAGCGTGACGCAAGCGATAAAACCGCGCATTCTGATACCTTAACTGGCTTACCAAACCGTCATGCTTTAATTAAAGATGTGGTGCGCTTGCCAGCGGATGGCAGTCTTACTTTTATTGATTTAGACGGCTTGAAGTTTTATAACGACACTTATGGCCACGAGCGTGGTGATGACTTGCTTATTGCTTTTGCTAATTGCTATCAAAAATGTCTTGCAGAGTCACTTAAATTATACCGTCTTGGTGGCGATGAATTTGCGGTGCTAAGCCATAATGGTGATATTCCACATGTTGAAAATGCCTTACATGAAGCGCTAAAAACTATGGAAGCGACCGGCTTTGAGTTTGCTGGTGCCAGTGCAGGCTCTGTGCATAGCTACGAGGCAGAGAATATCGCTAGTCTATTGCATATGGCAGATACGCGAATGTATGAAAACAAACGGCTACGCAAGCTCACCAGAGATAATGCGCAAGAGCAACTTCAATTTAACAAATCGTAGTCATTAAAGGATAATTTATGTCATGTAATGTGTCGCGCCCCACTTTAGTCGCCGCATTGCTGGCAATGATTATATTGCCGCTTATTGCATCTTGGTCTGCTTACCCCATCTCGCATCTTCCCCCAGGTTTTGGACAGTTTCCACCGTTGTTTGTGGAAAATCCACCCGGCTTTAACTTAACTATTTTTAGTATCTTGGCGTTAGTTGAAATGGCTTTTATTATTTTTTTGCTGTTTCCACAATGGTTTGGCTTTAAGCAAGCAACACCTTCTCCAAAGCTCGCTTTGAAGGCGCTGCCTATATGGTTTTGGTTGGGCTTAGGCAGTACATTGTTTTTTTGGTGGTTAATGTGGTCACGCGAAACCGTGTTTGGTAACCTTGTTTATTACGCGTTTACACCAATGTGGTGGGGCTTTATTTTTGTGCTCGACGGCCTCACTTATCGCTACTCTGGTGGCTATTCATTATTTGCAAGTCGTCGCAAAACGTTTTTAATTAGCGCAGTTGTGTCTGTTGGTGGTTGGTATTTCTTTGAGTATTTTGATTATTTTGCGCTGGGTAATTGGTATTATCCTAATACGGTGATTCCTGGGCTGAGCCATAGCACAATCGTTGCGCTGTTTTTAATTGCATATAGCACTGTGTGGCCAGCCGTGTTCGAGTGGTATACCTTGCTAAATGCTTTTCCTAAAGTAGTTGCGCGTTATGTGCAAGGCCCTAAACTTGTGCTTTCTGGTAAGCCATTGTTATATTTAAGCTTTATATTATTTTTGGCTGTGCCATTTTGGCCATACCCGCTATTTTGGGCGATGTGGATCGCGCCACTAATTGGCGTTGCTGGCGTGTTGATGATGTTTAATATTTGGACTCCGTTAACAGCTTTAGCACAAGGTAATTGGAGCCCCATATTATTAATTGCATTAAGCTCGTTATTTAACGGCTTTTTTTGGGAGGTGTGGAACTATGGCAGCGCACACCCAGTATCACCTGTGACCAACCCTAATTATTGGGTGTACGACATTCCTTATGTCAATGTGATTCATATTTTTGCAGAAATGCCTTTGTTAGGATTTTTTGGCTATTTACCATTTGGCGTGCTGGTATGGGTGGTGTTTATTTGGGCAGGTAAAGTGTTTGGATTTGATACTAATTTGCTGGCAGATGGCAAAAATAGCTAGTTAACAAAACTTGTCAGCATAAAAAAGGGCTGAATTAATCCGCCCTTTTTTATTTTATATATTGATGGCTTACCAGCGCTTACTCAACATAAAGTGTACGAAAAAACCTTCATTACGTACTTCGGCATCGTTACCAAATAATGCGCTATCGTAAGTGACTTTTTTAGGTAATAAAAACTCAATGCCACTAGTTAGTTTCCACGTTTCGTCTAATTGTCTTGCAAATCCTACCGTGATATGGTCTTCTAAAGTGGCGGCCAATAATGGGCTGGAGTTTTTCTTTGGCACTGGATTCTTGCCATGGTTATAACCCGCATAAAGCGTTGTTTTGTCGTTATAGGTATATGCAGCACCTAAAGCATAGACTATCTGGTTGTGCCAATCTTGCTGAGTTACATTTGAAATAGTTTGAGGCGCTAGTGAATTGTTAGCATCTGTTGCGGTTGAAGTTACATCATTAATGGCATCTGCCCAGTTAATCCAGTTTATTTTGGCTGATAATAATAAATCTTGATTAGGTTTAAATGCAGCGCCTAGCGCGATTTCACGCGGCAAAGCAAAACCTTTTATGCTGAACTCATCATATTTAACAATACCTAAGCCTGCGCCAGAAAAATTAAATTTGGCACTACCACCCGTTAACGGTAATTTGGTTTTTTCGGTGTAGCTGGCACCTAATGTCCATTGCTCGTTTAGCTTGTATTGCGCGCCTAGTTTTAAGCCAAAGCGAATTGTATCTGCGCCTTTATTTTTAAAGCCAGCAAATGCTGGAGGTAGTGAAGTGTTATAAAAAAACTCTTGCTCAATACTTGCATAAACCATACTTAGCGATGCGCCTAGTGCTAAGTTTTCTGTCACTTGGCAGCCAAATCCAGGTGTAATTTTGGCAATGCCAAACAGCGAGCTCATTTCTTCGTTACTGCCAAATGGGGTGTTAATATGTTTAAACACTGCGCCAGCACCACCTTGAGTAAAGAAACCTACGCCTACGCTGCAAGGTAGGCTTTCTAATGATCGTGCATAGCCACCGCCAGCGAGTAAGGTATAGCGGTTATCAGCGTGCTGATTGTTTCGTGCATCTTGGTGGGCAAGGTCTGTAGTACGTAACAGCGATCCAAAGCCGTCAAAGGCTTGGCCTTTTATCTGTGCTAGGCCTGCTGGGTTTGTGTTGAGTGCGCTGGTATCACGCGCTACGGCAGTATCGGCGCCGCCCATTAGGGTTGATTCTGCGCCAAAACCAATTAAATTAATGCCGTTGGTAGCTGTTGCTGGTAAGCTAATTATCGTAATACAAACTGTTAATAAGTGACATAAGCCTGTGTTTGCTTTGAAATTACCCTGCATGTATCAACCTTTATTATTAGATGGGCTTAATGACTTGCTGTAAAAGTATATTAAGTAATGGCTTTTGTATAATTTATGAGGCCGTTGGTTGAGCTATCATAATTGCTGACCATTTCAGCACTGGTTAATTGCGGCAAAATTTGCTGTGCAATTTGTTTGCCGTATTCAACGCCCCATTGGTCGTAGCTATTGATATCCCATAGTATGCCTTGCACAAATATTTTATGTTCATACAGTGCAATTAATTTGCCTAGTGTATTCGGTGTTAATTTGTCGAATAAAATAGACGTAGTAGGGCGGTTGCCTTCGAATACTTTGTGCGGCAATAATTTTTCCAAAGCCTCACCTTTTAAGCCTTGTTTTTCAAGCTCTGCGCGCGCTTCATCTTTTGTTTTGCCCAGCATTAACGATTGCGTTTGTGCTAAAAAATTAGCTAGCAAAATTTTATGGTGCGCATAACCGTGTTTACCGATTGCATAGTGGCTATGTACAGGCATTAAAAAGTCAGCAGGCACAATTTGCGTGCCTTGATGGATTAATTGATAAAACGCATGTTGGCCATTAGTGCCAGCCTCACCCCAAATTACAGGGCCAGTTTTATATTGCACGCGACTGCCATCGCGACAGATGAATTTACCATTACTTTCCATATCTGCTTGTTGCATATAAGCGGGGAAGCGCGCTAAACCTTGGTCGTAAGGCAGTATGGCATTAGTATCTACATGAAAGAAATTGTTATACCAAACGCCTATTAACGCCAAAATAACCGGCATATTTTGCTCTAGTGGTGCGGTTTTGAAATGGTTATCCATTTCATGTGCGCCGTCTAATAAAGCCTCAAAGTTATCCATACCAACGTACAAGGCAATACTTAAGCCGATGGCAGACCATAATGAGTAACGTCCGCCCACCCAATCCCAAAATACAAACATGTTGGTGGTATCAATACCAAAATCTGCAACAGCTTTTGCATTGGTTGATAAAGCTACAAAATGTTTGGCCACATGACTGTTATCTTTAGCGGACTCTAAAAACCAAGTACGCGCACTCATGGCATTGGTCATGGTTTCTTGCGTAGTAAACGTTTTAGAGGCAACAATAAACAAGGTGGTCTCTGGATTACATTTTTCTAATGCGCGCATTAAATGCGCACCATCTATGTTAGATACAAAATGGATATTAAGCGCTGGGCTTGCGTAAGGCTTAAGTGCATCGCACACCATTACAGGGCCTAAATCAGAGCCACCAATGCCGATATTTACAATATCTGTGATGCGCTTACCTGTGAACCCGAGCCAGGAGCCGTTGCGTACTTTTTCTGAAAATTCACGCATTTGAGCGAGAACTGCGTTGATATCAGGCATCACATCTTTGCCATCAACCATCACAGGCGTATTGCTGCGGTTGCGCAGGGCCGTATGTAGCACAGCACGATTTTCGGTGATGTTGATTTTTTCACCGCTAAACATGTTGTCACGCCATTGCTCAATATTAGCTTCGCGTGCCATTTGAAACAGCAAAGGTAGCGTTTCATCTGTAATACGATGTTTAGAGTAATCGAACAGCAAATCAGCAAACTTTAAGCTGTATTTATTGAAACGTTGCGAGTCGTTTGCAAACAAATCGCGCATGTGTAGTGGCGCTATTGATTGTTGATGTGCACACAGCTTTTGCCAAGAGGGGAATTGAGTTAGAGTTGTCATTTATTATTTAAAACAATTATTTATACGTTATATTTAAAGCAATTTATTAATTTAATGTAATTATTAAACCTGCAAGCGGTGGTAGGGTAATTAATAATGATTGCTCATAATTCATCCAAGCAATATTTTCTGTTTTTAAACCCGCACCATTACCTTGATTTCCACCGCCGTAATACACACCATCACTATTAAAAATCTCTTTATATTGGCCTGCGTTTGGCACACCTATTCGATAGTTATGCCTTAATACAGGTGTGAAATTAAGCACTATTATAGCAAAACTACCATCGCGAGCGCGTCTAATAAAGCTAATAATCGATTGATCAGAGTCGTGGCAATCAATCCAGTCAAAGCCGCTTACATCAAAATCAGAATCATAAAGACTGTTTAGCTTTAAATACTGATGGTTTAAATCGCGCGTTATGCGCTGAATACCAATATGCGCTTCGTGTTCTAGTAAATGCCAATCTAGGCTACTGTTCACGTTCCACTCGCGACCTTGCGCGATTTCGTTACCCATAAAGTTTAGCTTTTTACCGGGCGTTGTCATTTGCAATGTAAGCAAAAGCCTTAAATTGGCAAATTTTTGCCAAGCGTCACCAGGCATTTTGCCTAATAACGAGCCTTTGCCATGCACCACTTCATCGTGCGAAAACGGCAACACAAAGTTTTCTGAATAAGCATATAGCTGACCAAAAGTAAGCATGCTGTGGTGGTATTTGCGATGGATAGAATCTTGCTCAATATAGCTGAGCGTATCGTTCATCCAACCCATGTTCCATTTCATGCTAAAGCCCAAGCCGCCCAAATACACAGGCCGTGATACTGCTGGCCATGCGGTTGATTCTTCTGCAATAGTCAGTGCGCCAGGAAAATCTTGATGAACGACCATATTGAGTTGTTTTAGAAAATCGATGGCTTCTAAATTCTCGCGTCCACCAAACTTGTTAGGTAGCCATTCGCCTGCTTTGCGCGAGTAATCTAAGTAAAGCATCGATGCGACGGCATCAACACGCAGCCCATCAATATGAAACTCACTCAGCCAGAAATAGGCGCTAGATACCAAAAAATTACGTACTTCGTTGCGGCCATAATTGAATATCAATGTGCCCCAATCTTGGTGCTCGCCGATGCGTGGGTCTTCATGCTCGTAGAGCGCACTGCCATCAAATTTTGCCAATGCCCAATCATCTTTTGGAAAATGGCCTGGCACCCAGTCTAGAATGACGCCAATATTGGCTTGGTGGCATGCATCAATAAAATACTTAAAATCATCAGGCGAACCAAATCGATTAGTGACACCAAAATAACCTGTCGTTTGATAGCCCCATGATTCATTGAGCGGATGCTCCGTAATGGGCAGTAATTCAATATGGGTATAGCCCATATCTTGCATATAAGGCACCAGCTCTGCAGCTAGCTCGCGATAATTAAGCAGCATATTGCCATTTTTGCGACGCCAAGAGCCTAAATGTACTTCGTAGCAATTAAAAGGCGCATGCAGCCAATCTAGTTTTGCTCGGGTATCTAGCCATTGTTTGTCTTGCCATTGGTAAGTGTCGGTTTTAGAAACGCAGGCTGCTGTGCCTGGCCGTAATTCAAACTCACGTGCGTAAGGGTCGGTTTTGGTTAATAGTGCTTGTGAGTGCCTATTGCGAATCTCAAATTTGTATAAATCGCCATCAGCAAGGTTTGGAATGAAAATTTCCCACACACCTGTGCTGCCTCGTACGCGCATTGGGTTAATGCGGCCATCCCAGCGGTTAAAGTTGCCTACAACACTAACGCGCTCTGCACTGGGTGCCCACACTGCAAAGCGCACACCTTGCACGCCTTGGTGAGTGCAAACATGCGAGCCAAAACTGTTGTATGCCTGATTAAGCTGGCCTTCAGCAAATAAATGTAAATCATCATCGCTTAAAATAGGGCCAAAACTATAAGTGTCAGCAATTTCTATGGTTTGGTGGTCTGCTTCAATCTTTAATAAACAAGGTACGCTAGGCGCTGTTTTACCTTGCCATTCATATAAACCTGCGGCGTGTGTACGCTCAAGCTCTACCCATTTAGTATCAACTTTTAGGCTAACTTTTTCTGCATATGGCAAAAATGTTCTAAAAACATAAGTCGCTGTTTTTTTTGCATCAAGCTGATGCAGTCCTAAATAATTAAAGGCATCGTGATGTTTTGCATCAAGAATTAAATTTAGTTCATGTGTAGGTGAAGACGCCACTTTAAATATTCTTTAATATGATTAATATAGTCTAGATTATAACCTGTAAACAAGTCTATAATAATGTTGAACGGAAAGACAATTTTTTGCCCAACAGTGGCTGTGTTACAAGTCACAGAGACAATCAATGTTCATTTTTTATTGATTAGAAAACAAAGGGGCAACTCATGGCACAAGATGCTAGCAATTCACGTTTTATTAGTGCAATTACTAAAAATACAGTCGCACTTATTTTGGCAGGCGGACGCGGCAGCAGGCTAAAAGATTTAACTAACCGTCGCGCAAAACCTGCAGTGCCTTTTGGTGGCAAATTCCGCATCATCGATTTTCCTCTATCTAATTGTATTAATTCTGGTATTCGCCGCGTTGGAGTATTAACGCAATATAAATCACATAGTTTAATTCGCCACATGCAGCGTGGTTGGAGCTTTTTAAACGGTGAATTTAGCGAGTATATCGAAGTGCTGCCAGCCTCTCAGCAAAATGACAATCAAGAGTGGTACAAAGGCACCGCTGATGCTGTGTTTCAAAATATTGATATTTTGCAATCGAGCAATGCCCAATATGTAGTTATTTTGGCAGGCGATCATATTTACAAAATGGATTATGGCCAAATGTTGGCCTGCCATGTCAAAAACAATGCCGATATGACGGTGGCTTGCATTAATGTACCTCTAGAAGAAGCCAAGGCTTTTGGTGTGTTGGCGGTAGATGATGAAGACCGTATTGTTGAATTTGCAGAAAAGCCAGCTAACCCTAAGCACATGCCAGGTGACACAACTCAGGCTTTTGCCAGCATGGGTATTTATGTGTTTAATGCACAATTTTTGTATGAGCAACTAGCTAGAGATGCGGCAGATAAAACATCCACAAACGATTTTGGTGGCGATATTATTCCTTATTTAATATCACGCGCAAGGGTATATGCGCACCGCTTTGCCGATAGCTGCGTAGGGGCTAAAAATGGCTTTCACTATTGGCGCGATGTTGGTACGGTAGATGCTTATTGGGAGGCTAATATGGAGCTTACCCGCGTAACACCAGAACTAAATATGTATGATGTAAATTGGCCAATATGGACCTACCAAGAGCAAGTGCCACCTGCTAAGTTTGTGTTTAATGATAAGGGCAGAACAGGCAAGGCTACCGATTCGATTGTATCTGGCGGCTGTTTGATTAGTGGTTCATGTATTAATAGTTCTGTGCTGTTTTCTAACGTACGTGTGCACAGTTATTGCGATATAGATGGCGTTGTTTTATTACCTAATGTGGTTGTTAATCGTCATGCAAAACTAAAAAACGTGGTGGTTGATAAAGGTGTGCATATTCCTGAGGGTATTGAAATTGGCTTTGATTTAGCTGCTGACAAAAAACGTTTTTACGTGTCAGAAAAAGGCACGGTGTTGGTTACCGCTGAAATGTTAAATAAGCTTTAAATTATTACCATTAAAAAGCATTAAAAATTACTATAAATAATCATTGAAAGAAACGCTTTTAATAAGTACCAACACATGATCCAACCTAAATTATTAATTTCACTTTACTGGCATATGCATCAGCCAGATTACCGCGACTCGATTTCGGGCGAATACGTATTGCCTTGGACTTACCTACACGCTATTAAAGATTACAGCGATATGGCCTATCATATTGAGGCTAACCCCAAAGCGCGTGTCAGCTTTAATTTTGTGCCAATTTTGTTAGATCAGTTAGAAGACTATGTGGCGCAGTTTAAGCATAAAAAAATCAAAGATCCACTGTTAGCGATGCTAGCAGAAGCAAGTTTAGATTGCGTTTCTGCAGAGCATTGTCAATTGATTGTAGAAAGCTGCTTTAAAAGTCATCACGAAAAAATGCTCTCGCCGTACGCGCAATATCAGCGATTGTATAATCTTTACCAAGTGGCCAGCCAATCGGGCAGTAATTTAAATTTAGAGTACTTTTCTAGTCAATACAAAGCCGATTTATTGGTTTGGTATCACTTGGCGTGGATGGGCGAAAGTGTTAAGCGCAGCAGCAAACTAGTGCAATCTTTAATTGAAAAAGGCAGTCATTTTAGTCTGGTTGATCGCCTTGCTCTGTTTGATTTAATAGGTGAAGTGATTGCCAATTTAATACCGCGTTACAAAGCCTTGCAACAAAAAGGCCAAATTGAGATTTCTAGTACGCCGCATCATCATCCTATTTTGCCTTTGTTAATAGATTTTAACAGCGCACGAGATGTGATGCCAGACGCGCCATTACCTCTAACATCTTATTATGCTGGTGGACAAGCGCGAGCGATTAAACACTTGCAAGATGCAAGCGCATCGCACAAACAACGTTTTGGTGTTGAGCCAAACGGCATGTGGCCATCGGAAGGGGCGGTTTCTAAAGACAGCTTGCTACTTATGGCTAGCCAAGGTGTGCAATGGGCCGCTTCTGGCGAAGGCGTGCTAGCCAATAGTTTGCGTAAATCTTTACCCGATAAAGCCTTAGTATCTAGGCACGATTACCTGTACAAGCCTTATAAAGTAAGTGATGCTAAAAATAGCATAAGCTGCTTTTTCAGAGACGATAGGCTTTCAGATAAAATTGGATTTGAGTACTCTAAAGTTCATAGTACTGAAGCTGTGCGTGATTTTATTCAAACGCTAGAGCACATTTACCAAACCTATCAAAAGCCAGAGAATCCAGTGGTTAGTGTGATTTTAGATGGTGAAAACGCATGGGAATATTATCCCTACAACGGCCATTATTTTTTAACTGAGCTATATGAGGCGCTGGCAAACCATCCACATATTGAAATGGTTACCCCGTCTGAAATATTACAAGCATTAAAAGCGCCAGAACAAAGCCCTTATAAAATCAGCCAAGGAAATTTAAGTGAAATTTCTGCAGGTAGTTGGGTTTATGGCAGCTTTAGCACGTGGATAGGCAGTGTAGATAAAAATCGCGGCTGGGATTTATTATGTGATGCAAAAGTTGCATTTGACAAAGTGATGAAGCAATGCCAATTAAGTGATTTAGAAAAACAGCAATGTTCAGATCAGTTATCGGTATGCGAAGGTTCTGATTGGTTTTGGTGGCTAGGCGACTATAACGCCTCGGTTAGTGTGACTAGTTTTGATCAGCTGTACCGCCGCAACTTAATTAACTTATATCACTTGCTAAAATTACCAGTGCCTAAACAGCTTAACATACCCATTAGCTCAAGTGTTTTAGCGCATGATGCCAAAACTGAAAACAGCGGAACCATGCGACGAGGGCAGGAATCATAAAAGTAGCATTATTAATTAAACAATGTTTTTAGGCGAAATTAAAGCAAGTTAACAAAAAAATATAAGATGAAAAAATCGCTACAAAAACGCAAAGCGGGGGTTTTGCTCCACATTAGTTCACTACCAAGTGCAGACTTTGGTGATGGGGCTTATCAATTCTTAGATTTTCTAGTTAATATTGGCGCAACTGTTTGGCAAACTTTGCCGCTTAATGTGCCAATGTGCGATGGCTCTCCTTATCAATGTTTAAGCGCACATGCGGGCAATCCTGCTTTTATAAGTTTACAAAAGCTGGCTAGTTTTGGCTTGGTTTCGGCAGTCGATTTAACAGATTACACCAACAAGCCAACGCTAGATTTTAAGCAACATTTACTGGCAAAAGCTTATGTGCAACTAGCTCAAAACACGCAATCAGAAACTTACATCGATTACAAAAAATTCTGTAGTAAACACGCCAGTTGGCTTAATAATTTTGCAGTTTTTTCAGTATTGCGTCAGCAGTTTCAGCAATCTAGCTGGAACACTTGGCCAAAAAGCTTTAAAAAGTGCGAGCTTAAAACATTTAATCTGCTTAAAAAACAGCATGCTGAAGCCATTAGTGTTATTAAATTTACGCAATTTGTATTTTTTACGCAGTGGTTAGCGCTTAAAAGTGCTGCCAACCAAAAAGGTATCGCCATGTTTGGCGATATTCCAATTTTTGTAGCGTTTGATAGCGCCGATGTATGGGCAAACCCGCAGTTATTTAAACTTGATAGCCAATGCAACATGAAGGTAGTGGCGGGCGTGCCGCCAGATTACTTTTCAATAACAGGGCAACGCTGGGGCAACCCACACTACAACTGGCGTGCCATGAAAAAAGATAACTTTAAATGGTGGCTAGCACGTATGGCCACACAAAACAGGTTGTTTGATATGGTGCGTATCGATCACTTTAGAGGCTTGGAATCGGCTTGGGAAATACCCGCTGCAGAAGAGACTGCCATGCAAGGCTCATGGATATTGGCTCCTGGCGATGCTCTTTTAATGACAATTAAACAGCGTTTTAAAAAAATGTGTTTAGTGGCAGAAGATTTAGGCATAATTACCGATGAAGTTAATGCGCTACGCAATAAATATGCGTTACCTGGCATGAAGATTTTGCAATTTGCATTTGGCGGCAACGATGAAAATAGTTATTTGCCGCACAATATAGAGCGCAATAGTGTGGTTTACACTGGTACGCATGACAATGACACAAGCTTAGGTTGGTATGAGGCTTTAGATGACCACACTAAAAATCACCTGCATACCGTTTTGCTGAACGAAACGCCCAATATGCCAGCAGCGTTAGTTGATATGGCGCTGGCTTCACAAGCCGATTTAGCTATTATTCCCATGCAAGATATTTTAGCGCTAGATTCGGCACACAGAATGAACGTTCCTGGCACTGTTGGCCAAAATTGGCAATGGCGTTTTGAATGGTCGCAGCTAACTGACACAATGATTTTAAGCATAAAAAATTCAATAGCCATAACAAATAGGGCGCAAAAAAGTTAGCTATTATGGCGTTTAATATAGGCATTGATGTTGGTGGCACCAATATACGTTTTGGCGTATTTAGTGGCTATACTTTAGTTGAGGAAATTAGAGTTGAAGCTAATTTAAGCCTGCTGTGTAGTCAACTTTCAGCCGAACATGCTGGCTTTGAAATTGTTCGATTACTGTCTAGCCAGTTGATTACATTGATTGAGCAATACGATGAAATACAAAGTGTTGGCATTGGCTTTCCTGGCTTTATTCACCCGTTTACCAAAAAAATTGTGCAATCACCCAACTTGCCAGGTTTAAGTTACTTTGATTTAGGTGGCGAGCTTTCTGCCATATTAGGTTTGCCAGTATTGCTTGAAAACGATGCCGTGGTAGCTGCTTATGGTGAGTATTGCCTATTAAAATCGTCAACTAAAAGCGCAGATAAAGAAAGTTTGATTTACATTGGCTTAGGTACCGGCGTTGGCGGCGGCTTAATTAATACAGGCCAGCTATTTTTAGGTCATCACGGTGTTGCGATGGAAATTGGCCACATGATAGTAGAGCAAAATGGTCGTGAATGCGGTTGTGGTAATAAAGGTTGTATGGAGCAGTATGCTTCAGCTACAGGCGTTGCAAAAAGTTACTTTCAGGCCACCCAAAAACAGCATACAGCACATCAAATTGCACAGATGGCTTTAGCAGGCGACAAAATTGCCAAGCAAGCCTATGAGCTGGCAGCACGCGTATTGGCACAAACTTTGGCAAATATTATCAAAGTGGTTGACGTGAAAAATGTAGTGATTGGCGGCGGTTTAATAGGCGCTTGGCCCTTAATGCAAAAAACCTTTAAACAACGTTTTGAAGCAGATTTAATACCTGTGTTACGGGGTGATATTAAAGTGAAAGTATCTACAGCAGAAGACAGGGCAGGCATGCTAGGTGCTGCGCTGTTAAATATTGAAAAGTAAGTCATTAGTACGATGTAACTAGTGCTATGTAATTGATACCACGTAATAATTTTGTAATAATATTGCCATAGAATTGTTTTAAAGGTTAGGTCAATTCTATATATGGATAATGCAGATTTGAAATCTGAAATCACCAGTATTTTACAATCAAGAAATTTAACGGCGTTATTTCAGCCCATTATTGATATTAATCGTGCGTCGGTATTTGGTCACGAGGCGCTGATTAGAGGCCCTGTCGAAACCGAATTGCATTCTCCGTTAGCTTTATTTGAAGCGTCTCACCTTGTGGGTTTAACGCCAGAAATGGAGCATTTAAGCCGCGAAATTGTATTGCAACAATACGCAAAATCAAACGATAAAAATAAACTTTTTGTTAACGTCAGCCCTCACTGCTTGCAACTTAATAATTCACAGTTTTCTTTTAATTGTGAACAGCTTGATTACCTAGGCTTAACTCCAAGTAATATCGTTATCGAAATCACTGAAGGCTCGTCTATAAAAGATTTTGGAAAGCTGCGTGAGACAGTCAATAGGTATCGCGAAATGGGCTTTGCAATTGCCTTAGACGATATGGGTGAAGGTTTTTCTGGCTTAAGGTTATGGTCTGAAATTTCGCCTGATTATGTAAAAATTGATAAGCATTTCATCAGTAACATTCAAAACGACCCCATGAAATTAGAGTTTGTGCGGGCAATACAAAAAATAGCATCAGAATCTGGCTGCTTAACCATTGCCGAAGGCGTTGAAACGCGCGATGAATTGGCCGTAGTTAAAGATTTAAAAATTAGTTATGCGCAAGGCTATTTATTTGGCAGGCCTTTGCCACAGTTTCAGCTAGCGCTTGCAGATGATGTTAAAGTTTTATTAAATAAAAACACAATTAGTGTGTTGCATGATTTTTCTAACACTAACGGCAAGCAGGCAACTGTTTCAAATTTAGTGACATATCAGCAAGCGATTAACCCGTCATCGACCAATGATGATGTGTACGAAATGTTTCAAAAAGACGCCAAATTAAATTCCATTCCTGTTGTAGAACAAAATAAGCCGATTGGTTTAATTAGCCGCTATAACACCATAGATAGGTTTGCGCGGCGCTACCAAAGAGAGTTACATGGTAAAAAATCTTGCACGCAATTTATGGATAAAGCGCCATTAATTGTACAAAACACCATGACAATTCACGCTTTAAGTGAACTGATTATTAAAGCGGACCCGCAATATTTAATTAATGGTTTTATTGTTTTAAATGGTGATGATTATATTGGCACAGGCAATGGACATAATTTGCTGAAAGAAATTACTAATTTACAAATTAATGCAGCACGTTACGCTAATCCGCTTACATTGCTGCCAGGTAATGTACCGATAAACGCACATATAGACCGCTTGTTAGAAAACGCACAGCCATTTGTTGCATGCTATTGTGATTTGGATAACTTTAAACCATTTAATGATGCTTATGGCTACCGCCGGGGCGATGAGATGATTCAGTTTGTTGGCCATTTATTAAGCAGAGTTGCCATCGACGAAAAAGATTTTATTGGGCATATTGGTGGCGATGATTTTATCTTGCTGTTTCAATCTGAAAACTGGGAGCAACTTTGCGCAGAAGCTTTAGAGACAATTAGTAAAGTAATGCCCGATTTTTATGATAGTAAAGACATCGCTGCAGGGGGAATAGCGGTAGAGGACAGGCGTGGTAATACGAGTTTTTTCCCTTTTGGAAGTATGTCAATTGGCGCGGTGAGAGTGTTGCCAGAACATTTTAAAAGCCATCACGAAGTGGCTGGCGCTATGAGCAGAACAAAAAAAGAAGCGAAGAAAACGCAAGGCAATAGCTTATTTGTTGATAGGCGGACAACTCAACATTAACTTAATAGCCATTCTTGCTAACTATTAATTGTTTAGGTGTTATGGCTAATCGATAATTGCTGATTTAGCGCCCAGCTTACATGCTCGCGAATCAAGTCATTATTATCATTCTCGCGTAGTTTTAAAGCGCTAATTACTTCGGGTGAGCTTGTTGCGTTACCCAAACCAATAGCAATGTTACGCAGCCACTGGTTATAGCCAATGCGGTAAATTGCGCTACCCGCCATTTTTTGCTTAAATTCGGCCTCGCTCCATGCAAAGCATTCTATCAAGCTTACATCGTCTAAACCATTTCTAATATTAAAATCTGGTTCTTGCGTGATTTCTGCAAACTTGTTCCACGGGCACACTAGCTGGCAATCGTCACAGCCATAAACACGGTTACCAATTAGCGGCCTAAACTCAATAGGGATTGCGGTTTTAAGCTCGATTGTAAGGTATGAAATGCAGCGCCGCGCATCAAGCTCATAAGGTGCGGTAATGGCGCGAGTAGGACATATGTCGATGCAAGATGAGCAAGTGCCGCAATGGTTGCTGGCGCTTTGATCAATGGGCAATGGTAAATTAGCGTAAATCTCACCTAAAAAAAACCATGAGCCATGATTTTTATTAATGAGTAGCGTGTGTTTACCACGCCAACCAAGGCCAGATTTTTCTGCTAACGCCACCTCAAGCACTGGCGCGCTATCAGTAAATGCGCGATATTCAAAATTTGTAATTTCAGCTGATATTTTATCGCATAATTGTTGTAATTTTTGTCGCATCACCTTGTGGTAATCGCGCCCTAAGCTGTATCGCGAAACAAATGCTTTTTTAGAATCGTTAATAACACTCCAGCTTTCTTTAGCTGCTGGTGGCAAATAATCTAACCGCGCTGTAATTACGCGCACAGTATTTGGCACTAAATCGGCAGGGCGCGTGCGCTTTATGCCATGTTTTGCCATATAATCCATAGCACCATGAAAGCCTTTATCAATCCAAGCTTGGTGCTCTGCCTCTGCAGTTGTCAAATCAGTATCGGTAATACCAATTTCTGCAAAGCCCAGCTCGCGGCCCCAGCGCTTAATGTCAGCCGCCAAGCGCACATATTCGTTAGTATCTGTTAATTGCATATGACGAATGATATTACACATAAGCTAGCAAAAATAGTATTGGCTGATGAAGCCGCTACATTGGCTTATGCTGGGCAGTTTGCACGCTGTATACGAGCTGGCTTAATTGTCTATTTACATGGCAATTTAGGTGCGGGCAAAACCACTTTTGTGCGTGGTGTTTTACAGAGTTTAGGCTATATTGGCAAAGTTAAAAGTCCAACTTACACTTTGGTTGAAACATATGAATTAGTCGCTGATATGATTGATTCTAACGGAATTAATCATAATAACAATTCTAAATATAATATTTATCACTTTGATTTGTATAGGTTTATTGATGAAGATGAATGGGATGCAGCAGGCTTTAGAGAGTATTTTAATCCACAAAGTATTTGCATGATTGAATGGCCAGAAAAAGCCGAAAACTTATTGCCGCAAGCCGATGTTGATATACATCTTTTAATTGTAAATGAAGCCAGATCGATACAGTTTTCAGCTAACACTCTATTAGGTAGACAATGTTTAGAAAATCTTTAAATTTTTTCGTCGTTCTTTTAAGTTTTATTTTTGCAATTACAAGCTATGCAGCGGGCACAATTACGGCGGCACGCGTTTGGCCAGCACAAGATTACACGCGTATTACCCTTGAATCGAATGCAGCTATAAAAAGCCAGCTTATTATTCTTAAAAATCCTGATAGATTAGTACTAGATATTGAAGATGTAGAATTAACAGCTGTTTTAAAGACACTTTCTGACAAAATAATATCGAGCGACCCTTATATTAAACAAGTGCGCGTAGCAAAGTTTAAACCTAATGTGGTACGCATTGCGGTTGATTTAAAAGGTGAAATTAAGCCTAACTTATTTACTTTGCAACCAGCGGGCGATTATAAACATCGTTTAGTGCTTGATATTTACCCATTGCAAGATGAACTAATGGCAATGTTGGATAAGAAAAATAACGACAATAAACCGCTAGATACACAATTAGAGCCACTTAAACCAATAGTAGAGCCGCTGCCACCCAGTCTAGATGAGCCTCTAGAGCCGACTATTGGGCCAACTGTTGAACCTACAACCGAACCAGCTTTAGAGCCAGCCGTGCCCACGGTTGAAAGTAAGACAGTTGAAAACAAGGCAGCCGAAAACAAACCAGCTGATGTTAAAACCAATAAAGACAATGAACGCTTAATAACAATTGCCATTGATGCCGGGCATGGTGGCGAAGACCCTGGCGCGCGTGGTGCCAATGGCAGTCGCGAAAAAGTGATTACGCTGGCTATTGCTAAAAAATTAAAAACCATCATTGACGCAGAACCCAATATGCGCGGCATGCTAACGCGAGATGGCGATTTTTATGTGCCACTGGGCACGCGCGTTGTAAAGGCGCGTAAGTTTAAGGCCGATTTATTTATCTCAATTCACGCGGATGCCTTTACCAATCCTGCGGCACGCGGCTCATCAGTATTTGCGTTATCGGAAAAAGGCGCTACCAGCGCCAGTGCGCGGTATTTGGCTAAAAAGGAAAATGAATCAGATTTAATAGGTGGCGTAAGTTTGGGTGGAAAAGACCCTGTGCTTGCCAAAACGCTACTGGATTTATCGCAAGCAGCCACTATTAACGATAGCTTAAAGCTAGGTAAAGCCGTGCTAGGCCATATTGGTGAAATTAATAATTTGCACAAATCACATGTAGAGCAAGCCAGTTTTGCAGTATTAAAATCACCTGATATTCCATCTATATTGGTTGAAACCGCTTTTATTAGCAACCCAGAAGAAGAGCGTAAATTAACTGACGATGCTTACCAAGATAAGTTGGCGGCTTCTATTTTAAGTGGCATTAAAAAGTATTTTGCTAGTAATCCTGCGCTGGCAAAAACTAAAGTTGCTAGAGAATAATTAAGCTAATACTGGCTTATTAATAAACAGTAATTGCGACTAAATCAATTTAAAATTAATTACCTTCTTCTAGATAAATAATCAGCTTCTCTCGCTGTTTGCCCATAACCAGCTTGTATTAGCAGGGCGCGCGAAATGTATTGACTGATTTGACTGCGATAGTTTGCAATCAAATCAACATCAACAAAAATCTGTGGAAATTTATAGCTTAACCAAGCGTATAAGCTAGTATTTTGACTTAATATTTCTGCTGCTTCTAAATGCTTTGGGTTGCTAGAGCTAAGCCACATTGGCGCATCGGGCAGTAGCCTGCGTGTGTTGGTGTAAACACTTTTTAAGCACAACAAAAAATAATCTTTTTCAATATTTAGGTTAATTGAAATAGGCGCACAGGCGAAGATCCATTTATCTTTAAGCGATAACTGTGGTGCATGTTCATCTACCAATAAGGCCTGCGTATATTGAGTGCTAACGTTACTTAGCTCAAAATAGGCATGGTTAAATTGGCTGTAATTAGATTGCAAGTGACTTGCAAAGCAATCTAAACACTCGGCTAATTTAGCTGTATGCAGTTGTGATGCAATGCCTGACAATTGATTGAAATTGGGTGCAATAGGTAGCTTTTGTAAGTTAGCAGTATCGTCAGTGGCTAGCATGTGCTCAATATGAAAGCGTTCATCGTCTTCCATAATATTTACATAGCCCGTTTGGTAAATACCAAAACGGCCTGCGCGGCCTGCAATTTGGCGCACTTCTGTTGCGTTTAATAGGCGCGATGCTACACCATCAAACTTAAATATATTAGCAAAAATTACGCGTCTAATCGGCAAGTTTAAGCCCATGCCAATCGCATCGGTAGCCACTAAAATATCGGCTGTGCCATTACAAAATCGTTCTGATTCATGCCTGCGCACCTCTGGCGATAGTGCGCCATAAATGCTAGCAACCGTAAAACCCCATTGCCGAAATCTGGCAGAAAATGTCAACACATCTTTACGGCTAAAAGCAATAACTGCATCGCCTTTTTGTAGCTTTGGTTTAAGTTTTAGCTTGCTGTAACGCTTGCCACATAAGCTGTCATCTTCTAGCACCAGCGGTGTCATGCGCTGTAATTGGGTAATTTCATAAGTCTCAGATAATGATTCAATTACAGCCAAGCAAGGTGCCGTAACTGAATTTGCACCGCACACAAACACTTGCCGCGCAGGCACGCCAACCAGCGCGGCTGTCCAAGCACTGCCGCGATCTGCGTCTTGTAGCATTTGAATTTCATCAATAACGGCTACATCGACCAATTTGCTAGTATTCATCATTTCAATGGTAGACGCCGTGTGTTGTGCGCCTGCAACATAAACGCGTTCTTCACCGGTAATCAGGTTGCAAGGTACGTTAGCCGCCATCAATTTATCGCGCACTTCCATCGCCAGTAAGCGCAATGGCGCTAAATACACGCCAGATTTAGCTGCTATTAAAGTGTTTAATGCGTGATAGGTTTTACCCGAATTGGTAGGGCCAACATAAAAATGATGATGGCGCTTTATAGAGCGTGCTTTAGTAAAGCTTAAAGCAAAGTCTCCTTGTTGAATGTTTGTTTTCATTGTGCAAGATTGTGGCGTAAAACAGGTAAAATATCACCCATAATATGTCTGCTATTAAATTAAACACCATCAAATTACTGCCTGATCAACTCATTAGCCAAATTGCCGCAGGCGAAGTGGTTGAAAGGCCTGCATCAGCCTTAAAAGAATTGCTTGAGAACAGCCTAGATGCTAGTAGTACGGACATAACAGTTAGCTTGTTGCAAGGTGGCGTTAAGCAACTAAAAGTAACAGATAATGGTGCTGGAATTGCGCAAGATGACTTAAATATGGCGCTTACACGGCATGCCACCAGCAAAATTTTTAGTTTAGAAGATTTAGAAGCCGTTGCTAGTTTGGGCTTTCGAGGTGAGGCTTTAGCCAGTATTGCTTCGGTTTCTCGCACGCAAATTAGCAGCCGCGCACATCAAACCAAACATGCCTGGCGCATTGCCTCTAATGGCAGCGAAATAACGCCGATAGAGCCAGCCGCCCTAGATGTTGGCACGATTATAGAAGTAAACGATTTATATTTTAATACGCCCGCTAGGCGCAAGTTTTTAAAGCAAGATGCTACAGAATTTGGCCATTGCGAAGCCGCTTTTGAACGCATTGTGTTATCGCGCCCTGATGTATCTTTTATGCTGCAACACAATGGCAAAGTACTTTCAAGATATATAAAAGCAGAGCCTGCTAAACGCTTTAGCGAAGTATTGGGCAACGAATTTGCTGCAGAAAGCATTAGCATTGACGAGCAAGCCGCAGGCCTGCGCTTATGGGGCGTGGCTGCTAAGCCAACCTTTAACCGCAATAGTCGCGATACCCAATATGTGTATGTTAATAATAGATTTGTACGCGATAAACTTTTAAGCCACGCCATTCGCCAAGCGTATCAAGATGTGCTGCATCACGACAGGCACCCAGCCTACGAATTATTTTTAGAGCTAGATCCAAGCTTGGTAGATGTCAATGTGCACCCCAGCAAAACTGAGGTACGGTTTAGAGATGGCCAGGCAATTCATCGCTTTATTTATCACTCACTTAATAAAAGCTTGGCAACGCCAACTGGCTTATCTAACGCAGCCACTGCTAGCCAAGCTGTGCATAACCCGTTCTCATCATCGTATGCAAATACTAATTACCCACAATATCAAACACAAATGCCGCTGGCTGCAAACCAGCCTAGCGCTTTTTACCAAACTTTATTCGCAAATAATTTACTATCATTAAAAAACGATGCCCTGCAAGCTAATATCCATGCGGCTTCTGGCGATGCCATTTTAAGTACTGAAAATGCACAACAGTTTCAAGCTCAAGATTTTTCTTTGGACTTTCCGCTAGGTTTTGCCGTAGCGCAAATTCATGGCGTATACATACTCGCCCAAAATAAATTGGGTTTAGTGGTGGTCGATATGCACGCCGCGCATGAACGCATTATGTATGAGCAGCTTAAAAACGCACTCGATAACAAAGCCGTGCCCATGCAGCCTCTGCTGATTCCTGTCAGTTTTAATGCAGATAGGTTAGAAGTGGCCACGGTGAATGAAGAGCTGACAACAGGTGCGGATAATCTGCGGCAATTGGGCTTTGATATTGCTGTACTTTCGCCCAACACGTTGGCAGTGCGTGCCGTACCGACGATGCTACAAAATGCAGATGCTGTGCAACTGGCACGCGATGTATTAAAAGATTTACGTGAATATGGCGCCAGCAGGGCGCTCACAGAACGCAGAAACGAGCTGCTCGGCACCATGGCCTGCCACGCGGCCGTACGCGCAAATCGCATTTTAACTATCCCAGAAATGAACGGCTTATTGCGCGATATGGAAGCGACAGATCGCAGCGGCATGTGTAACCACGGCCGCCCAACTTGGTTTCAAGTGAGTATGAGTGATTTGGATAAGATGTTTATGCGGGGGAAATAGTGTTGAATAATATAGATAAAGCTTCCAAATATCGTCATTCCCGTCCCTCTAAGGTCGCTGCAAAGCAGCGGGTACTTAGAGAGG
>JANMNC010000122.1:0-3271 GCA_031373695.1 Methylotenera sp.
TGGGCCAATTTTTGCACAGTGGGCTGGCATTGCTGGCATTTTTTGGTTAACGGCAATTTTGGCAGTATTGGCCATATTGGTTATTAAATTTGTTGTGCCAAACCCGTTGTTAAGTGGCTTTCACTCAGACGCCAGTGCCGCGCCTACTAAGCTAAAAGACGTGCTTAAAAATACGCAGTTATTGCGTTTAAATTATGGCATTTTTGCACTGCATGCTGCGCAAATGGCTATGTTTGTAGTGGTGCCATTTGCCATTAAAAGTACTAGTAATTTAGGTGTTAACCAACATTGGCAAATCTATTTACCCGTGCTGTTAGGCTCATTTTTATTGATGATTCCAGCGATTATTGTGGGTGAGAAGCGTGGCCACTTAAAGCCCGTATTTGTTGGTGCTGTGGCGTTAATGCTTATTGCGCAACTTTGTTTTGCAGGTTTAATTAATCAATTTTGGGGCATTGTTTTTTCTCTTTTTGCGTATTTTGTGGCGTTTAACACCTTAGAGGCAAGTCTGCCTTCATTAATATCTAAATTAGCGCCTGCTGCGGCTAAGGGTACAGCAATGGGGGTTTACAACACTTCGCAATCGTTAGGGGTTGCGGCTGGCGGTTTAGCGGGTGGTTATTTATCACATTATTATGGCTACTCTAGTGTATTTGTGTTTTGCGCTGTTTTAATGAGCTTATGGCTACTGCTTACGTTTAGCATGAAAACTCCACCAGCGGTACGCACAAAGATGTATCATTTAGACGATTTAGATAACGTGCAAGCTAAAGAGCTGGCAAATAATATAGCGCAAATATCAGGCGTGCATGAAGCCGTAGCCATTGCAGCAGAGAATATGCTGATTGTGAAAATTAACAATCAGCAAAGTAGTGAGGCCCAAATGTTGGTAGAGCAGAATATTTTAAAATTGATAGGGAGCAGATAATGGCATCAGTAAATAAAGTGATTTTAGTGGGCAATTTAGGGCGCGACCCAGAAGTGCGTTTCATGCCAAATGGCGAGGCGGTATGCAATTTTAGTATTGCCACAACAGAAAACTGGAAAGATAAATCGGGCGTAAAACAAGAAAAAACCGAATGGCACAATATTGTGATGTATCGCAAACTGGCTGAAATTGCTGGCGAATACCTTAAAAAAGGTCGCCCTGTTTATGTAGAAGGCCGCCTGCAAACCCGCAAATGGGAAAAAGATGGCGTAACCCGTTACAGTACTGAGATTATTGCAGATAGCATGCAAATGTTAGGTGGCAAAGATGGTGGCAGCTCAAATGCTAGCTACGATGGTGGCGATATGAACCAAGGTGGCGGTAACGATGATTTTAACCAAGCGCCAGCAAGACAATCTAACCAACAGGCGGCACCTCAACAAACGTCTAGCAACCAAGCCCCTGCAAAATCAGGTGGTAATTTTGATGATTTTGAAGACGATATTCCATTTTAAAATTTACCTGTGACATAACACTAAAGTACTAATAACTAAGCCCCTGTTTTCAGGGGCTTTTTTGTGCTTTCTATATCAAGTAAGTCATTTAACAGCGTAATTATAATCATGATGCGTTGTGACGAAACGCAGCATTTATCTTATCGAGCGCTTTGCTTATTGTTTGTCGAGATGTGCCTATATTCATCCGCATAAAGCCACTTCCTGCTTCACCAAACTGCAGGCCTGGGCTTAAGCCTACGCCAGCGATATTAACAAAAAAGTGTTTTAGCTCGCTATCTGTCATTGCCATTGCTCGGCAATCTAGCCACAATAAATAAGTACCTTCTGGTGAAACCAGTTTAATTTGCGGCAGCTTATTTATTAAATAGTTTGCCACAAAGTCACGCGATTCTTTTAAGTAATCTAATGCCGCATTAAGCCATTCTTCGCCATTTTGGTAGGCCGCTTGAAACGCCACAATACTAAATGGATTGGCCGCGCTCAGATGTAAGTCATTAAAAATACTATTTACCGCAATGCGGTGTGATGCATTTGGAATAATCAATACGGATAAATTTAGGCCTGCAATATTAAAAGTTTTGCTGGGTGCAATGGCAGTAATAATGTTGCTCGAATCGTCAGCTATTTTAGCTAGCATGTGATGTTTATGCGGTGCATAAATAAGGTCAGCATGTACTTCATCTGAAAATATAATTAATTCATGTTTTTTTGCAATTTGCAGTAAGGTTTTAAGCTCATCTTGACTCCAGACTCTGCCAACTGGATTGTGTGGTGAGCATAAAAGTAGCATTCTAGCTTTTGAGGCGCACTGTTCGAAGTGATCGAAATCAAACTTGTAATTGTTTTCTTCTAATTTAAGCGGGTTATGAATTAGACTTCTTCTGGTGTCAGTTACTGCCGAGAAAAAAGGGAAGTAAACTGGTGGTTGAACAATAACGGATTCTTCAAGTTTGGTTAGCGCTTTAACTACTGCATGTATTGATGGAACAACGCCTGGGCACATTACAATCCATTCACGCTTTACATCCCAGTTGTGGCGTCGCTTTATCCAATCAATCAAGGCCTCCAACATGCTTTCAGGATACTGTGTATAGCCATAAACTGGGTGAGTGGCTCGCTCAATAAGTGCATGAGTTATTGCAGGCGCCGTTGCAAAGTCCATATCAGCAACCCATAACGGAATAAGGTCTGTGCGCCCAAATGTATCTTGCCTAGCATCATATTTAAGGCTTGATGTGCCTTTGCGGTCTACTAGATCAAAATTATATTTTTGGTTCAACTGTCACGTTCCTAAATAGGTGATTAATACACTGCTTTAATCTTTATGTACCTGCCATAGCGAATCAATAAAATAATCATTTGAATCTGAAAAGTGTCGTTTAATTTTAAAACCATTATTGCCTGCTAAGTTGCCAATTTCTGGTAAGGTAAATTTATATGAAGATTCCAAATGCAGGGGTTCAAATTTTTCAAAGTGAACACTTTTTTCTAAGGCCGATAAATAAACATCCTGTTTATCTAATGAGATTAAATGGCTCTCCATCGCCTCAATTGTGGGGTTGTAAAAGCCATAGTGTTCAAATTTAGCAACATTAAAATTACCACCAAGTTCTGTATTAATTCTGTTTAGCAGATTCAAGTTAAAAGCCTTGGTTAAACCATCACTATCGTTATAGGCTTTATTAAGTATATGCGTATCTTTTTTTAAATCATAACCAATTAAAACATGGTCTAGTTCATTAAGAGATAACCACAATTTTTTAAGAAAATCGCCGCATTCTTGCTTATTAAAATTACCGATATTAGAACCCAAAAAAAGTACTAG
>JANMNC010000153.1:0-2468 GCA_031373695.1 Methylotenera sp.
AACTGCTAGCTGGGGTGAGCTTGCTCGCGAAATGACGAATGGACGAGGGGTTGATCATGTTGTTGAAGTGGGCGGACCTGCAACGCTAAACCAATCTATGCTTGCAGCCCGAGTGGGTGCACACATTTCGGTCATTGGTATTCTTACTGGCTTGGGTGGAGACGTTTCTATTGTTACCGCACTTATAAAGCAGCTGCGCTTACAGGGTTTGATTGTTGGCAATCGTACACAACAACAAGAAATGGTAAAAGCGATTGATTCAAATAACATGCGACCAGTGGTGGATAAAGTATTCCCGCTAGAAAGTATTGTAGAAGCATTTAAATATCAAGAAACCAATAAGCATTTTGGCAAAATCTGTTTAGAGATGTAGCTTTGCTTTTAATCATGATGAGATTTACCCCAAACCACACCCATAATTTCGCTGCATTATTTTATTGCCAGCACTACCTGTGTACAATACGAAATCTCATTAGGTATTTATCATGAAAAATTACTCTGATATTGAAGCACTCGATCTATTTAACATTATCATCAAACCCAAAGTACTGTTGGTAGACGTTAGAAACGATGATGAGGTGGCACGCGGCATGATTCCTGGCGCTATTCACATACAGTTATCAATGTTGCCTGTGCAATACGAAAAATTAGCCAACGCTAACACAGTCGTTTTTTATTGCCATAGCGGTGTTCGCTCTGCACATGCGGCCGATTTTGCTGCTAGCAAGGGCTTAAAAAATGTACACAACTTAGTGGGTGGCGTGCTAGCTTGGGGCAAAGCTGGTTATACACTTGCGCCAAAAAAATAACTTAAGCAATCAATCATTAACTAAATTTGCTTAGATTGGAAAAATGATGGAATTTAATAAAGAGTGTGACGCGCGAAATTTGAATTGCCCGCTACCTATTTTGCGCTGCAAAAAAAGTTTGAGTGAAATTGAAGCGGCTCAAACATTAAAAATAATGGCAACCGACCCAGGCTCAGTTAAAGATTTTCAGGCTTTTTGCAAACAAACAGGCCATGAGTTATTGCAGCTAGATGAAGCTGAAGGCTTATTTACGTTCTACATTAAAAAGCGTGCCGATTAGCTAAAAATGGCTAAAAAGCTCGCTTTAATCGCCTCTAAAGGTTCGCTAGATTGGGCCTATCCGCCTTTTATTCTGGCCTCTACCGCAGCGGCACTCGATTACGAAGTAAGCATTTTTTTTACTTTTTATGGGTTAACACTGCTAAAAAAAGATTTAAGTGACTTAAAAGTATCGCCGCTAGGTAATCCCGCCATGCCAATGCCTGTTCCCATGCCTAATTTTGTGCAAATGTTGCCGGGTATGGAAAGCATAGCCACCATGATGATGAAGCAAAAAATTGCTAGCAAAGGCGTAGCCAGTATTGAGGAATTACGCAGCGCTTGTATTGAGGCGGGTGTAAAGCTGATTGCTTGCCAAATGACAGTAGATTTGTTTGATTTTAAAAAGTCTGATTTTATTGACGAAATTGAGTTTGGTGGCGCGGCTACGTTTTTTGAATTTGCAGGCGAATCAGACGTGAATTTGTTTATTTAATTTTTGCGCGCTAGTTAGCAGAATCTACCTCTTTTAGCGCTTTAACAAACTCCTCAATATCCCACTCGCAACCGCCACAGCCCGTTTTAATGCCTGTGCGCTGTGAAATACCATCAATATCTAAACCCTGCTTATATAAATCGTAAATTCTGCCGCGTGTTGTGCCGCTGCAAGAGCACATTATTTCATCGGTAACATCATTATCATTTGTCATATAACTTTGCTTAAGCTTAGGGTGCTTACTTTGTTAAACGCTGCTCAGCCCGCTCTCTGACTAGTTGAATGATAAACAAAATAAAAGGCAATATTAAGCAGGTGCCAGCTAAAATTAAAGTCCAACCATTATCATCAAGCAAGTATTGAGAGGGAATAATCTCAATACCACCAAACATTTTAATAGGACCCAGCGCGATTAAAATGGTGCCGATAAAATCCATTACAATCAAATTGATTGGGATTTTTAAGCCAACCTTGGTTTGCTCCATCGCACCCTCCCTAACTATTTCAGTTTGGCCAATTGTGTTTGTAATTTATCTAAGTTGGCGCTAAATTCGGAAACACGCGCTTTCTCTTGTTCAACCACGGCGGCTGGCGCACGCGCTACAAAGCTTTCGTTATTCAGCTTGCCGTTGGCTTTGCCGATTTCACCCTGCAAGCGCGCGATTTCTTTACTCAAACGCTCTTTCTCAGCGGCTACGTCAATTTCGACTTTAAGCATTAATTTAAAGTCATTTACCAACATCACAGGCGCATCGGCTTCTGGCAATTCAGCCACAATCGATACCTCTTCTAATTTGGCTAAGGCTTTTAAGTAGGGTGCGTAAGTCGATAATTGCTCAGCATTACCAGATGCAATGAGTGGCACTCTGCTAGCGGGTGAAATGCCCATTTCGCCACGTAAGCTG
>JANMNC010000200.1:0-17908 GCA_031373695.1 Methylotenera sp.
AGTCAGGGTCGGATTTCAATAGACCCCAGCGTTTATGTTGTGTTAAGAACCACATACCATCTGATAGGTAAGGGAAATTCACATAGCCATCTTGGTAGAACTTCATGTAGTTAGGGTCTTTCCATTTGCGGCCATTGCCATTGTCGTAGTCACCCACAAATCGGCCTGCAATCACATCTTCTGATGTATTGACATAGGCTTTACCTGAGATTAATTTAGCCACTTTTGCGCGGTTTTCAGTAGCGTCAATGTATTTACAAGCCTCTAAAATAGCGGCAATCATGGCGCGCGTTGTGTTGGGATTTTTTGCCACAAATTCTGCGGTAGTACCCAATACTTTCTCTGGGTGATCTTTCCAAATATCTTGTGTGGTGGTTACAGTAAAGCCTACTTTATCGGCAATCGCACGTGCGCCCCATGGCTCGCCAACACAGTAGCCATCCATATTGCCAATTCGCATATTGGCGACCATTTGTGGCGGCGGTACCACAATTGATTTGATGTCAGTTACTGGGTTAATGCCATTGGCAGCTAACCAATAGTTAAGCCACATGGCGTGTGTGCCAGTTGGGAAGGTATTAGCAAACGTAAAATCACGGTTTTCGTTTGCCATTACACGTTTAAGTGATTTACCGTCTTTAACGCCTTTATCAGCTAACGATTGCGACAAGGTAATCGCCTGGCCGTTGTGGTCTAGGTTCATCAACACTTTCATGTCTTTTTGTTGGCCACCAATACCTAATTGCACACCATAAATTAAGCCATACAAAACATGAGAGGCATGCAATTCACCGTTCATGGTTTTATCGCGTATAGCAGCCCAAGAAGCTTGTTTAGCGGGGATAATTTTAATACCATATTTTTTATCAAAACCCATTTCAGCCGCTACTACTATTGGTGCACAATCGGTAAGTGGGATAAAGCCAATTTTAACTTCGGTGATTTCAGGCGCATCAGAACCGGCCGCATACGCCATATTTTTAAGCCCAGCTGGCATGATATTTAATGCAGCTGCGGCACCAAAAGCACCAGCAATACTGTTTTTAAAAAACTGGCGACGGCTAGCATCTACTGAATTGCTGGTATCAATACTGCTATCAACTGTAGTGACAGTTTTAATCTGGTCTTTATGTTGCATATTTTTTCCTTTTACTTAAAGTTTTATCTGTAAGAATGTCACCCAATAAAAAAGCGCCTTAACAATGAGGGTTTAATCTCACTACTAAGACGCCTTTGTCTTTTACTACAATATTTATGCCAGCTTTGGCATGGTTTTACTTAGCTTCATTACCCTTCGTTGGGTAACAGGCTTTTGTTACAAATTAAATCTAAACTTAAATGATGAGCATCTTTGCTGCTTCAATTAGTTGATGCGACACATCAGCCAATTTCATATTCTTCTTCATCGCCATATTACGTAACAAGCTGTAAGCCTCATCTTCATCGATGACGCGTTGTTTCATTAATAGGCCTTTAGCACGCTCAATAACCTTGCGTTCATCTAACTTAGTGTTCGCAATATTTAATTCAGCGCGCAAATTTTTAAATTCTTCAAATCTTGCCACCGCAGCATCAATCACAGGAATCAACCTTTCGCTAGGAATATCACCCACTACATAAGCGCAGACACCTGCTTGCGTAGCGGCTTTAATTTTTTCCTTGTTACCATCGTGCGTAAACATCACTACTGGACGCGGATCATGCATGCTCATCACACAAATATTTTCTAAAGTATCGCGATTAGGTGAATCAGTATCAATAATCACAATATCTGGTTTTACTTCACAGCATTTGGCTTCTAAATTAAGCGTGTTTTCAATGTGTGCGACTACTTCAAACCCGTTATCAATCAAAGATTGTTTTAGTGGTTTGCTGCGCATTAAATCATTATCAACAATCATTACTTTTAACATGATTAATACTTAGCAAAGGCTGTGCCATCTAATATTTTTATTGATAACCATTTGAATTTAATAATAAAATTAATATTTTTTAGTTGGTGCTAGTGGTTTGGCTTGCACTAGCACGCACAATTAAGGTGCAAGTGCACCGCAGTTATAAAGTTTAAAATTCATTTTTTAATATTGCTTTAGGCTAATTAGCATGTAATGGCTAAAGCAGTTGCCTGCCCATTAATAAAATGGCTAGCCGTTAATAATAACGATTAGCCATTGTGCTTAAAGTACCGTTAATTTATAAACGCTACCAATACTGTAGGTATTAACTCTAGGTAATATTTATTTAAAAAATACACCTTAAAACCAGATACCTAAAACTAGAAACCTTAAAACTATACACCCAGTTTCATCGAAATTTTTTGCAAGGCATCACGGCCAGCCAGTAAGGTATCGCGATTTTGTTGCACTATGTTACCTGTTGAGGGCAGTATGGTATTTCTTTCAAGCCCAAGTGTATCCATAATAGCCAATGTCAGTGCGCGGTTACCACGCATAATTTGTTGGTTTTGCTCAATCAGACTTCCAGTCGTTGGTAATGGCGTATCTACAGATACACCTAATTTTGCCGCAATTTGTTTAATTAAAAATTGGTTACGTACAAATAAAGCATTATTCATTTCTGCTAATGGGCCTGCACTAGGCAGCGAGGCGCTATAAATAATGCCCAATTTATTGGCAATTTTGCCTGCAATACCACGATTTTCAATTAAAAGAGTGTTCACTTCTTTCAACATGGGGTCGCTATCTAGCGGCTCAGCAGCATGTAATGAAGCCAGTGGAAGTAGCGTGCTCGTTAATAATGTAATTGCAATAAAAAAATGTTTCATGGTCGTGTCCTTAAGTAATGGATGTGTTTAAAAACATATTTTTGCGTTACTAATGTCTTAGCGTCTTTGATAATCAAAACAATAAAATAAATTTGAGCTTATTTTAGGCTTTGCTTACACGCAATAGCTATTGAGCACATATCGTGCCAAAGCTTAAATATTATTTAAGCAATTGAATTTAAACAATAAAATTGATTGTTTTTTGGTGTGTGTAGTTGATAACTTAAGATGCTAACGCACAGCTTAAGTGCAAACGCACCTAGCCATGCTAGCGCCCAGAGATAGACGAAGTTTAGTTAAAATAAGTGGTGAGTAAATTAACGCACACAAAAAGTGTATGCGTTTATACGTATTAGGCTAACTGTAACTTAGCTAGCCGCGCGTACAAGCCGCCTTGTTCTTTTAATGCAGCTGGGCTACCAATTTCTACAATACGCCCATTTTCTAACACAATAATGCGGTTGGCTTTTTGTACGGTGCTTAATCGGTGCGCAATCATTAATGTGGTGCGGCCAAGCATGGCTGCTTGCAAGCCTTGCTGTACTAAAACTTCGCTTTCTGCATCCAAGGCACTGGTAGCTTCATCTAATAGTAAAATTGGCGCATTTTTCAATATTGCACGCGCAATGGCAATGCGTTGGCGTTGTCCTCCAGAAAGCCTTGTGCCACGTTCACCCAAAAATGTTTTATAGCCATCGGGTAGCTTTTGTATAAATTCGTCTACTTGTGCAGCTTTGGCAGCGGCAATCACCTCATCATCGGTGGCTGTTGGTTTGCCATAACGAATATTCTCTAAGGCATTGGCCGAAAATATCACGGCGTCCTGCGGGACTATACCGATGCTGTCGCGTAAGCTTTTTAAGCTGAGTAAGCCGATAGATTGCCCGTTAATACTAATTTCACCAGACGTGGTTTCGTAAAAGCGCAGTAAACATTGAAATAAAGTAGTCTTGCCCGCGCCAGATGGGCCAACTAAGGCGATGGTTTCACCAGCGGCAATACTTAAGTTAATGCCATCTAAGGCGGCAATTTGTGGTCGCGATGGATAATGAAACACCACTTCTTTAAATAAAATAGCCGCATGTGTGGCGTTAAGCAAGGCTTGCGCGTCAGTAGATTCTTTAATGGCAATATCAGCATGTAATAGCTCTAACAAACGTTCTGTGGCACCAGCAGCGCGCATCACTTCGCCCCACACTTCTGCCATGGTGCCCACAGCACCTGCCACCATCAGTGCATACAGTACAAATGATGCCAGCTCGCCACCCGTCATGGTGCCAGCAGATACTTGCCGTGCGCCTATCCATAGCACAAATATAATGGTGCCCAAAATAGCCGTAACCATTAATATGGTTAAGGCAGAGCGCACTTTTACCCGCTTTAGAGCCGTGGCAAAACTAATATCGGCACTGGTTTTAAAGCGTAAAATTTCGGCTTGTTCTTGCGTGTACGATTGTACCGTGGGCATGGCATTGAGAATTTCGCCTGCCATAGCGCTGCTATCGGCTATGCGATCTTGCGATTCGCGCGATAGTTTTTTTACTTTGCGGCCAATAATAATAATTGGCAAAATCAGCAGCAACATCAGGCCAATATTGAGTGAGAATAAATATAGATTAGTCACCGCCAGCATAATCATGCCGCCGACAAATTGAAACAGGCTGCGAAGCCCCATGGATATTGAGCTGCCGACCACCGTTTGAATGAGCGTGGTGTCGCCCGTTAAGCGTGATAGCACCTCACCTGTTTGTGTGGTTTCAAAAAACTGTGGGCTTTGCGTCATTACGCGTGCATAAACCGCGCTACGTAAATCGGCCGTAACGCGTTCGCCCACCCAAGAAATATTGTAGTAACGCAACGAAATCATCAAGGCCCAAAAAGCGGCCAGTACAAACATCACTAAAAAATGTCCATTTAAACTTAAGTTTGCTAATAAGCCAGTGCTTGGTTTTGCTGCTACAGAATTAGAAACAAAGCCAAAATCAATTAAATCGCGAAAAGCCAGCGGTACCAGTAATAAGGTTGCAGAGCCTAAACACAACAACACAAAAGAGAATACAACGCGCGCACGATAGGGTTTTAAAAAAGGTAAAAGGTTGGCCAAAGGGGATATTGATGGCGATAGCTTTTTGGATGGATTACTTTTAGGTGGGATATTGGTAGCGGTTTGCATGAGATTTTTTAAATTTAAGGGTTAACTAGTTTAGCACCAGTAGCATTATATAAAGCTTGATATATGGAGTTTGATTGTCACGCTAGGTTCATGCCGCTGTGTGATTTATACTAGCCAACATACTAGACAATTACAATTTAGAAACAATCATGCATAAAGACTTGCCGAATTCAAACATGAAATTAATCATCTGGATTTTAGTCGGTGTGTTGGGCACATTCGCGTTAAGTACCATTGCCTTAAATCGTGGTGAAAGCATTAATGCGTTGTGGCTAATTACAGCGGCTGTGTGTATTTATGCGATTGCTTACCGCTTTTATGCCGCTTGGATTGCGGCTAAAGTATTGGTGATAGATGAAACGCGCGCCACGCCAGCAGAACGTTTGGACAATGGCCGCGATTACATGCCCACCAATAAGTGGGTGGTATTTGGTCACCATTTTGCGGCTATTGCTGGCCCAGGGCCTTTGGTTGGCCCAACCTTGGCAGCGCAGTTTGGTTATTTGCCTGGCACATTGTGGATATTGATTGGCGCGGTACTTGGCGGCGCGGTGCAAGATATGGTGACGCTATTTTTCTCAACCCGCCGCGATGGCCGCAGTTTAGGCCAAATGGCACGCGATGAAATTGGTGTGATAGGCGGTACAGCGGCATTAGTTGGCACGTTTTTAATCATGATTATCTTAATCGCTGTGCTAGGGCTAGTGGTCGTAAACGCAATGAAGCATAGCCCATGGGCAACATCCACCGTGGCGGCAACTATTCCCATCGCCATGTTAATTGGGCTTTATATGCGCCATATTCGGCCTGGCCGTGTGATGGAAGCATCTGCAATTGGCGTTGTTTTGCTGTTATTAAGCGTATTTGCAGGCGGCTGGATAGACCACAACGAAACTTTGCGCGTGTATTTTGACCACGATGGATTGCCGCTAGCCTTTGCCATTATTGTGTATGGCTTTGCCGCAGCGGTGCTACCTGTGTGGCTGCTACTCGCCCCGCGTGATTATTTATCTACTTACATGAAGCTTGGCACAGTGATTTTATTGGCAGTGGCGATTGTAATTTTGCGACCCGATATTCATATGCCTGCCATTACCCAATTTACCGACGGCTCTGGGCCGATTTTTGGCGGTAAATTGTTTCCGTTTGTGTTTATTACCATTGCCTGTGGCGCAATTTCTGGCTTTCATGCATTAATTGCAAGTGGCACAACACCAAAACTATTAGCTAACGAGCGCGATATTCGCATGATTGGTTACGGGGCAATGTTGCTGGAATCTTTCGTCGCCATTATGGCGATGATTGCCGCAACGGTGCTAGAGCCTGGCGTGTTTTTTGCCATTAATAGCCCGGCAGGGGTGGTAGGGGCAAACGCGGTTGATGCCGTGGCAAAAATTAATAGCTGGGGTTTTGCTGTAACGGTTGAACAAATGAACCAACTTGCCAAAGACATGGGCGAAAGCAGTTTATTTGCGCGTACAGGCGGTGCGCCTAGCTTGGCAGTAGGCATGGCAAGCATCTTTGGTAATGCATTTGGCAAAGGTTTGCTGGCATTGTGGTATCACTTTGCCATTATGTTTGAGGCAATATTTATTCTAACAACACTAGATGCTGGCACGCGGGTTGGCCGCTTTATGCTGCAAGATATGTTGGGAAACTTTAATAAGCGCTTAGGTGAAACTTCTTACATGCCATCTGTCTTATTTACCAGTAGCATTGTAGTGGCAGGTTGGGGTTACTTTTTGTACATTGGCGTAATTGACCCTAATGGTGGCGTTAATATTTTATGGCCACTGTTTGGTATTGCCAATCAAATGTTAGCGGCTATTGCTTTATGCGTGGCAACGGGCATATTGATTAAAACTGGCAAGCTGAAATTTGCGTGGATTACTGCTTTGCCATTGGCTTGGTTAGTAACGATTACCACCACAGCTGCGTATCAAAAAATATTTTCTGGTGACATTAGAATTGGTTTCTTCGCGGCGGCAAACGATTTAAGCACCAAATTGGCTAGTGGATTATTGCCAGCTGATAAAGCTGCCGTTGCGCCGCAGTTGATATTTAACCAACATTTAGATGCTTATCTCACAATGTTTTTTGTGGCAATGTTATGGATAGTAATTGTTGATATGTTAGTAGTTTGTATGCGGCATTTATCAGGGAAACCTATATTGCCATGTTCTGAAGTGCCACATACTGAAACGCAATTAAATGACGCATGGGTAAGAGACTAATGCTAAAAAAACTACGCCATTGTTGGCATTTAATAAAACAATTATCTGGTGATACTGCTTATGAGCAATATCTAAAGCATCATGCAGAGTTTCATGCGTGTAGTGTTGATGCGCCAGCAGCCATTTCGCGCAAAGATTTTTATAAGCTATGGCAAGACACAAAATGGACAGGAGTTAATCGTTGTTGTTAGATAAGACTTTAATAAGTAATGATTTAACTATTAAAACGTTAAGTGAAGAAGATGTTTCACGCGTAATTGAAATGGCTTGGGAAGATCGCACCCCGTTCGAGGCTATTGAGTTTCAGTTTGGGTTAAATCAAGATGGCGTTATTAAGCTGATGCGAAAAAACTTAAAGTTAAACTCGTTTAAACTATGGCGTGAACGCACGCATGGCCAAATAACAAAACACCTTAAATTACGCAGCGCAGATATCAATCGCCATCAATCAAAGCAGCACAATAAGATTCACAGATAAAAATTACAACAAAATTACAACGCGCTTACAGGCGGTTGTAAATCTTATCTATCTGCATTTCATCAGTATCAGCCTGACTATTAAGGTCATACTCAGTAGCAGCATTATCTGCCCTGCGTTTATTTACTTTAATTGGCATGTATTCTGCAATGGTGTAACTAAACTCAGGCTCTTTTTTAAACAACTTTTCAAATAAATTTTTCATCACCTGTCTTCTCAAAATATCGCTTAATAGCGTTAATAGTTAATTAGCAAGCTGCATGCCAATATATTGAAAAGAATTTTTTAATTAGGTAGTTGATTTATATAGAATATCTTTAACTATAGGTTAGTTGGCAATTGGCAAGTGTCGCGTTTTTAATCGCTTTGTTGGCTTTTCGTCAAATGATGTTTACCGATTAGCCAAATTTATGTTGATTAGCGCTAAACCACATCCAAATGCCAATTAATACCATAGGCAAGCTTAGCCATTGCCCCATGCTAAAACCTAATTGTAATAGGCCCAAGTTTTCATCAGGCTGGCGGGTGAATTCCACCAAAAATCTAAATGCGCCATAACCTACTAAAAACAACGCAGAAATTGCGCCTATCGCTCTAGGTTTTCGCGAAAACCACCATAATATTGCAAATAGTGCGATGCCTTCTAGTGCAAATTCGTACAACTGCGAGGGGTGGCGCACAAGGGTATCTGCCTGCGGAAAAATCATGCCAAAAGTGGAGTTGGTAGCGCGACCCCACAACTCGCCGTTGATAAAGTTACCCATTCGACCTGCCCCCAAGCCAATAGGCACAAGGGGTGCAACAAAATCCATAATTTTCAACCAAGGTTGCTGGTGTTTTTTATTAAATAAAAACATAGCAATTAAAACACCTAAAAAGCCGCCATGAAAACTCATGCCGCCTTGCCAAATTTTAAAAATATCTAGAGGGTTTTGCATAAAGCCGCCAGATTGGTAAAACAAGACATAACCAATACGCCCGCCTAAAATGACACCTAGCGCACCATAAAATAAAGCATCATCTAGCATTTGATTGGTCCAGCCAAACCAAGGCTTATGTTTGATTTGGTAACGTCCTAGGCCTAAGAATGCTAAAAAACCAATTAAGTACATTAATCCGTACCAATGAATGCCGAAGCTATCGGTGATATGTAAGGCTACAGGGTCAAATTGTGGGTGAGTTAATATCATAAAAACCTAATTGATTTAGGGGATTTTGCTAACTTAAAATTTATGTTATGGTTCGGGTCTAATTACAATAAGAACAAAAATTAAATTATGTATAAAAAGAAATTGCTAGCATGATAGAGGGCGTTGAGAATCCACTGCTAGCATCACAAAATGCTAGTTTAACCTTTAATGCAGATTTTCTAGCTAATTTCGTGACCACGCTAGCGGCTATCTTTCAAGATTCGCCAGATTGTGTGGCAATTTATGCCCCCGATACTAACGTTATATATGCCAACAAAAGCCTAGAAAACACATGGGGCTACAGCTTAGAGCACGCCCAAGCTCGCCAAGATCTATCACCAGAAGGCTATAAGCCATACCGCGATGCATTGCAAAGTGTGTTGACTACAGGCGCCCCCGTTTCATTTTTGTTTGAATGCCCGCTATCGAGTATGCGGCGTCAAATAAACGATTTAATATCGATGACGGCCATTAAAAACAGCAGCCAAAGTATTTTAGGTGTAATTGCAATAGGCAGAAATCTAGATGACTACAAACACAATCAATATCAGGCATTAGCGCAAAAAGAGCGCTATCAACGCGCCTTAATTGATACTTTTCCTTTTATGGTATGGCTTAAAGATATTGATAGCCGCTTTTTAGCGATTAACAATGCTTTTGCAAAATTAATTGGTGTAACGCATTCTGACGATGCTATTGGTAAAAGTGATTATGACTACTTTCCTTCAAGTGCAGCCGATAGTTACGTAGGGCGTGATAAAGAGGTGATTTTAACGGCGTTGCCAAATATTTCGGTTGAAATTATTCATAATGAAACGGGTGAAATGCACTGGGCCGAGGTGTATAAATCACCTGTATTAATCGATGGTAAAGCAATCGGCACTGTTGGATTTGCTAGAGATTTATCAGAGTTTAAAAAACTTCAGGCTGATATCTCTCAAACTAAATCGGAATATATTGCATTAATAGAAAATCTGCCTTTGGGCATCATGCGTTACGATTTGGGCTATAAATGTATTTTTATGAGTGCCTATTGCGAGCGCTTATCTGGTTTGCCAGTAGAGAGAATGCTAGGAAAATTACCGGCTGAGTTTTTTCATATGCCCCATTTGAGTTCGGGCGCCGAAGAAATAGAGCAGCGCTTTGATCAAGTACTGCAATCGGGCAACCCGCAGCTGTTTGAAATGTATAACGATATGCAAGGCCAGCAAATGGCACTGCTAATTAGAATTGTGCCTGAGTTTAATGTTCACAAAAAAGTGACGGGCATGATGATGTTAGCCAGTGATATTTCTGAATTAAGCGAATATCGCGAGCAAGTTGAGTATATGGCTTATCACGATGCGTTGACTAAGCTGCCTAATCGCACTATGTTTAATAAGCGCCTTATTTCAGTGCTTGCAAACTCGCGGCGTCAGCAACAACTATTTGGTGTGCTGATGATTGATTTAGATCATTTTAAATCGATTAACGATACGTTAGGCCATAGCGTTGGAGACGAGTTATTAATTGAAGCGGCGGGGCGAATTGTTAACGCTTTACGAAGCGGTGATTCTATCGCGCGTTTGGGTGGTGATGAGTTCGCGGTGTTAATACAAGATGTTATCCATATAGAAGATTTGGGTAGGCTTGCAGCTAAAATTGTGCAAGCGCTGGCACTGCCTTTTTATGTGGCTGGGCAAGAGCTTTTTGTAACAGCCAGTATCGGTATCGCTGCTTACCCACAAGACACAAAAAATGTGGATGATTTATTGCGATACGCAGATGTCGCCATGTATGCAGCTAAAAAACAAGGCCGTAATAACTACCAATACTTTGTGCCAGAGCTCAATCAAAACATATCGCAGCGCTTGCAATTGCAAACTGAGTTAATGCATGCTATTGAAAAAGAAGAGTTTTATTTAAACTACCAGCCATTAGTCTACTTGGCTAGTGGTGAAATTATTGGTGTAGAAGCGCTATTACGCTGGAATAACGCTACATTAGGCGAAGTGTATCCAGATGAGTTTATACCACTGGCTGAAGAACTGGGTGTGATTACCGAAATTGGCCGCTGGGTAATGATGCGTGCTTTTGAAGATGCGGCAAGTGTTAATTTAAAGCGTGAAAAACCATTAATGTTTGCAGTTAACTTATCGGCGCGTCAGTTTTTGCGCTACGATATTTTTGCAGCAGTGCAGTACTGCTTAAGTTTAACTAACTGTAACCCCGCTTGGATTACGTTAGAAATTACCGAGAGCTTACTGCTGAACGATTCTGAGCAAGTATTAGCTACTTTAGATAACTTTGCCGCTTTGGGTATTAAAATTGCGATTGATGATTTTGGTACTGGCTACTCCTCACTTTCTTATTTGAATAAGTTTCCAATTAGTGAAGTTAAAATTGATAGAAGTTTTGTTAGTGATATTACTCTTGATGAAAATGATGCGAAGTTAGTTAAAGCCGTTATTGGTATGGCGCTAAGTTTAGGTAAAGAACTGATTGCAGAAGGTGTAGAAACTCAAGCACAGGCAGATTTACTTAAAAGTTGGGGTTGTAATATTGGGCAGGGTTATTTATTTAGCAAGCCTTTAAGCTTTAAGCAGCTTTTGCTAACATTAAAATAATTTAGCAGTACAATAAATAAGCTTAATTGCACGCCATTTAAGCATAAGATGTAAAAACCTGCTCACCTAGGCGCTGCATCGGCTAAAATAATACATTAAGTATTTTTTAGGATTTATATCATGCCTGTTTATCGCTCTCGAACCACTACTCATGGCCGTAACATGGCAGGTGCGCGTGCATTATGGCGTGCTACTGGCATGAAAGATGGCGATTTTGAAAAACCAATCATCGCTATTTCAAACTCATTTACCCAATTTGTACCAGGCCATGTGCATTTAAAAGACTTGGGCCAATTAGTTGCACGTGAAATTGAGCGCGCAGGTGGCGTTGCTAAAGAATTCAACACTATTGCTGTTGATGATGGCATTGCGATGGGCCACTCTGGCATGCTTTATAGCCTGCCCAGCCGCGATTTAATTGCAGATAGCGTGGAATACATGGTGAACGCACACTGCGCCGATGCGTTGGTGTGTATTTCTAATTGCGACAAAATTACCCCTGGCATGCTGATGGCGGCACTGCGTTTAAATATTCCAGTAGTATTTGTGTCTGGCGGACCAATGGAAGCGGGCAAAGTTAATTGGCAAGGCGAAGAGCTTAAGCTTGATTTGGTAGATGCGATGGTAGCTGCAGCCGATAGTAAAGTCAGTGACGAAAAATCAGAAGCGATTGAGCGTTCTGCTTGCCCAACCTGCGGTTCATGCTCGGGTATGTTTACCGCTAACTCGATGAACTGTTTAACCGAAGCCTTGGGTTTAAGCTTGCCTGGTAATGGTTCTACGCTTGCCACACATGGCGCAAGAAAAGAATTATTTTTAAAAGCAGGCCGCTTAATTGTAGAGCTGGCAAAACGCCATTACGAACAAGATGACTATTCAGTGTTGCCGCGGTCTATTGCTAATCTACAAGCGTTTGAAAACGCCATGGCCTTAGATGTGTCGATGGGTGGCTCAACTAACACGGTATTGCATTTGCTGGCTGCAGCCCACGAGGCGGAGATTGATTTCACTATGTCGGATATTGATCGCATATCACGTAAGGTTCCGTGTTTAAGCAAAGTGGCACCTGCTACGCAAAAATATCATATGGAAGACGTACACCGCGCTGGCGGCGTGATGGGCATATTGGGTGAATTAGATCGTGCTGGTTTGATCCATCGCGATATTCCTACCGTGCATAGCCCAAGCATGGGCGAGGCACTAGCAAAATGGGATATTAAAGTGACCAGCGACGAAGAAGTGAAAAAATTCTATCGTGCTGCACCGGGTGGCATCATAACAACCATCGCGTTTAGCCAAAGCATGTTATACCCCACACTAGACGACGACCGCAGCGAGGGCTGCATTCGCGATAAAGCACATGCTTATTCGCAAGACGGTGGACTGGCGGTGTTGTACGGCAATATTGCTTTAGATGGCTGCATAGTCAAAACGGCGGGTGTCGATGACAGCATCCTTAAGTTTACTGGCCGTGCACGCATTTTTGAAAGCCAAGATGCGGCGGTTGAAGCCATTATGGCAGATCAAATTGTAGCAGGTGATGTGGTGGTGATTCGCTACGAAGGCCCGCGTGGCGGCCCTGGCATGCAAGAAATGTTATACCCAACCAGCTATTTAAAATCTAAGGAACTAGGTAAGCTCTGTGCGTTACTAACAGATGGACGATTCTCAGGTGGTACTTCGGGCTTAAGTATCGGCCATGCATCACCAGAAGCGGCTGAGGGCGGCGCCATTGGCTTGGTGGAAGAGGGCGACACCATTGAAATTGATATTCCTAACCGTACCATACACCTGGCTATTTCTGATGAAGAAATGGCGCATCGGCGTGCGCATATGGAAGCCAAAGGCAAGCTTGCTTGGAAGCCAGTCAATCGTGAACGCCATGTTTCGCCAGCCTTGCGTGCTTATGCAGCAATGAGTACCAGCGCGGCTCGTGGCGCAGTGCGCGATGTGTCGCAAATAGAAAAATAGCTAAGCACGAATTAAAGCGCTAATTTAACTAGAGTGAATAAAGATAATGAACACAGAAACAACAGAAATAGATGTAATGGAAACCAACCCACTAGATACTAATGGGCTTAAAACAGAGAAACGTTTAAGACTTCATGCGCATGTTTTGCAGACAGTAGACGAAAGCGGCATGCAATATCTTGAAGTGGATAACCCACTTTGCACTGCAAAAATCGCCTTACAAGGTGCGCATGTAATGCATTGGCAGCCTAAGTTTCTAAAAGACCCAGTATTATGGTTATCAAGCAATGCAAGGTTTGTTAAAGGCCGCTCAATTCGTGGTGGAGTGCCCATTTGCTGGCCATGGTTTGGTGCACATCCAACTGATAGTACTTTTTGCCCGCATGGCTTTGCGCGCGTGATACCTTGGCGCGTGATAGACGTAGACGCAACGCCAACTGGTGCTACGCGTATCATGCTAGAAATGCTGGAAACACCAGAAGCAAAACGTCAACTTTCTTATCCCTATGCGCTCACGGTGACTATTACGGTAGGGCGACGTTTACGCATTGATATGTCTACCACCAACAAGGCCGCCCACCCATTTGTTATTGGCGAAGCGTTTCATACTTATTTAAATATTAGCGATATTGCTAACGTTAAAATCACTGGTATGCAAGATTGTGTATATGCAGACAAAATGCTCAAATATCAACGTGAAGTAGAGCATGATGCACTCAAGTTTGATGGTGAATTTGATCGTCTGTATATTAATCACAGCTCAGATTGCACTGTGCATGACACTGGCTTTAATCGTCTAATTAAAGTCTCAAAATCTGGCAGCGATACCACCGTAGTTTGGAGCCCGGGCGAAGAAAAAGCGAATGCAATGGCTGACATGGGTGCGCCTGACGAATGGCGTAAAACAGTATGTGTAGAAACTACGAACGCATTAGAAAATATGGTGGTTATTAACCCAGGCCGTACGCATGTGATTAGTGCGGAGTATGTAATAGAGACGCTGTAAAGCTAATTAATCAGCGCATGAAATTGGCCCTATTCGCTACGGCACGCCGATTAAGCTGTAAAAACTGACACAAAACATGTCAACGCTTGTATGTTTAAAGGCGTTAACTATTCATCTAGCACAAATGATTTATATGGTTATTAATAAGTGCTTTAAAAGCTTTAGTGCAATTACACTCTAATGCGCCATTAGCTATTGAGTATTTAAAAATGTCATGTATTATATTAAATTGCAAAAATATGCAGTTTTTTAAAAGAATTCAAGGAGATAGCATGAAAGTTTTATTATCAACAATCGCAGCGGCAGCTATTTTATTAGCGGGTAATGCAAATGCTGCTGATGCTGGACAAGCGTTAGCACAAAAAAGTGGTTGCTTAGCCTGCCACAGTATCGATAAAAAAGTATTAGGCCCAGCATTTAAAGATGTTGCCGCTAAATACAAAGGTGACAAATCAGCAGAAGCTAAAATGATTGCTAAAGTTAAAGCGGGTGGTAGCGGTGTTTGGGGTCCTATGCCAATGCCAGCTAATAGCCCACAAGTTAAAGACGAAGATATTAAAACAATCGTTCAGTGGATTTTGGCTATTTAATCGTTTTAAACAGTTACTATATTAAATAGTTTAGTTGTAAAAAAGCCAGCTTTTAGCTGGCTTTTTTGTTGTGCGTTCTTTTGTGTATATCGGTTATTGGCTACTTAAATTATTGATTATTAAGCTTACTGTGTCTAATCGAGTAAGCAAAATAAAACACAATGCCCACTACAATCCACCAGCCAAAACGTACCCATGTAGATGTTGGCAAAAAGAACATCAAAGCGCCGCAAGATAATATACCAAGCACCGGAATTAATGGGTTCCAAGGATTTTTAAATGGACGCAACAAGTCGGGCTGGCGGATTCGCAACACAATTACGCCTACGCATACCATTACAAACGCTGCTAGTGTTCCAATATTTACAGTCTCTGCCAGCTCGCCCAACGGAAAAAAACCAGCAACTAACGAAACAACAAATCCGCACATCAAAATAATACGGGTAGGTGTTTGACGATCTGGATTAACTTTAGAAAATACAGGTGAGATTAAACCATCACGGCTCATGGCAAATAAAATACGTGTTAAACCATACAGTAATACCAGCAGCACCGTGATTAAACCAGCTAGGACACCTGTAGCGACCAAAGTAGATGCCCAAGTGTAACCTAATTTTGTTAATGCATAAGCCACTGGGGATGCCGTATTTAACTCGGTGTAAGGTACAACACCTGTCAGTATGGCAGAAACAACAATATAAATAACCGTGCAAAATGCAAGTGATGCGAGTAAGCCAATGGGTAGATCACGTTGCGGATTTTTGGCTTCTTCTGCCGCTGTAGATACAGCATCAAAACCAAAGTAGGCAAAAAATACCAAAGATGCGCCTGCCAGCACGCCAATATTTTTGCCGTTATCAAGTGTTTCAAACCAACCAAATGGCATAAAAGGCTGCCAGTTATCTGTATTTAAGTGGCCAATGGCAAGTGCTATAAAAATGGCGATGGTTGAAAGTTTAATCACCACGATGATATTGTTGAAGCGCGCACTTTCTTTAACACCAATTATCAGCAAGACAGTTAAGAGCCAAATAATAGAAAAAGCTGGTAGATTAATTAAGCCGCCCAACATTGGGGCTTTGGTGAGTGTTTCGGGTAGGTAAATATTAAAATTAGCGAGTGTATTAATAAAATAACCCGACCAACCGTTGGCAACCGCTGCTGCACCTACGCCGTATTCCAGTAGTAAAATCCAGCCCATTACCCAAGCTATAAATTCACCAAACGCCACATAGCTATAGCCATAAGCACTGCCAGAACCGCCAATTGAGGCAGCAAGTTCGGCATAGGCAAGTGCTGCAAATGCTGAAGCAATACCTGCAAATATAAAAGAAAGTACAACTGCAGGGCCAGACTGTGTGGCTGCAGCAATGCCTGTAAGCACAAAAATACCCGTACCAATTGCGCAGCCAATACCCAGTAGCGCTAAATCAAATGCACTTAAGCATTTTTTTAGACCGCTATCAGAATGCGCAATAACAGGTTTGGTGCGTAGTAGCTTTTTTAGCATGTTGTAATCCCCTTAAGCCGTAGTTTACAACAGTTTTTCTTTAATGTGAGTTGCTAAGATTGCGCTACAGCTATAGCCAGTCTTTATCAATTAAAAAGTCGGTATAAAGCTTGGCCTCTGCGCTGCCATTTTCAGGCTTCCAGTCATAACGCCATTTTACAATCGGTGGCATTGACATCAAAATAGATTCGGTTCGACCATTAGATTGCAAGCCAAACAGCGTGCCGCGATCGTGTACCAAATTAAACTCTACGTAACGACCACGTCGGTAAGCCTGAAAATCGCGTTCTTTTTCACCATATGGCGTGTCTTTGCGGCGTTGCAAAATCGGTAAATATGCTTGTAAAAAACTTGTCCCCACTGCGCGTTGCAGGTTAAAGCTTTGTTCAAAGCCTAACTCATTAAAGTCATCAAAGAAAATACCGCCAATACCGCGCGGTTCTTTACGATGTTTTAAGTAAAAATATTCGTCGCAGTGTTTTTTAAAAGTTGGGTAGTAAGTTGGGTTAAAAGCATCTAAAGCAGTTTTGTTGGTACGGTGAAAGTGTTGGCAATCATCAACAAAGCCATAATAAGGCGTGAGATCCATGCCACCACCAAACCAAAAAATAGGTGATTCATCCTCTTTTTTTGCCACAAAAAACCGAATATTCATGTGTACGGTTGGTATAAAAGGATTGCGCGGGTGCAACACCAGCGAAACGCCCATTGCTTCCCAACTTCTGCCAGCGGCTTCTGGGTGTGCAATAGTGGCAGCTGGTGGTAATTTGCTGCCTAATACGTGAGAAAAACCAACGCCTGCACGCTCAAATACATTGCCGCCTTCAAGCAGGCAAGTTGTACCACCGCCGCCTTCAGGGCGGTTCCAGCTATCGTGTAAGAAAGTTTTGCCATCAACTAACTCTAAGGCTTCTACAATCTCGGTTTGTAGATTTTGTAAGTAGTTTAAGACGGCTTGTGAATCAATATTAGCGGCACTCATGGCTGTGTTCTAAATTAGCCTTTAATGGCTCTATATCCAATATCACTGCGATACTGTGCGCCATCAAATTTAATCGTATCGGCTATTTTATAAGCTTGTTGTTGTGCAAATTTTACAGTTTCGCCCAAGGCAGTTACGCACAATACACGGCCACCATTGGTTAATACTTTACCATCTACCAATTGCGTACCTGCATGAAAAACATGGCCGTCTTCTACCAGTTTAGGTAAGCCTGTAATTTCATCGTTTAAGCGTGGTGTTTCTGGGTAGTTGTGCGAGGCCATCACCACCCCTAGTGCAGTACGTCTGTCCCATTCAACTTCAGCCGTATCTAACGTGCCATTGATGGCGTGCTCGGCTAGTGCCACAAAATCACTTTTAAG
>JANMNC010000003.1:0-12475 GCA_031373695.1 Methylotenera sp.
TGGTAATCACAGGTCGCGGCGCACATGCTAGCTTAATTGAAATTGCAGATACAGTAAGCGAGATTAATTTAGTAAAGCATGCGTTTAAAAATGGTGTGCAAGCTATGCCAGGCATTGAATGGTAAAACTGAGTTTTAAAAAATATGCTGCTAATTTACAAACATACATTAACCTTAAATAACCCCAATTTCGTTATTCCCGCATACGACTTTGCAAGTGCTTTAGCGCTTAGCAAATCGGAGTGCCCTTGTGGTGCGCAGGCGGGAATCCATTTTAAAGTTTTAAAGTCAACATGGATTCCCGCCTGCGCGGGAATGACGATGTGGAAAAAATAAGCTGTCCTGCCATTCTGGTTTCCGCACCCGCCTCTGGGCAAGGCAAAACAATGGTAGCTGCCGCGCTGGCACGCGCTTGGCGTAACCAAGGTTTAACCGTACAGGCGTTTAAATGCGGGCCAGATTTTATCGATAGCATGATTTTGCAAGCCGCCACTGGCCGCCCAGTATATAACTTAGATTTAGGCATGTGCGGGCTTGAAGATGGCAAAACGCAGTTATACAGAGCTGCGCAAGAGGCAGATGTAATCATTGCCGAAGGCGTCATGGGTTTGTATGACGGCACGCCTAGCACCGCCGATATTGCTAAAACATTCGGCTTACCTGTAGCGCTGGTGATTGATGCCAGCGGTATGGCGCAAACTTTTGCGGCCGTTGCGCATGGGCTGTATGATTTTGATAGCGCATTAATAAAAGCTGGCGTCATTGCCAATAAAGTGGGTAGCGCAGGCCACGCTGGCATGCTGCAAAAAGCGCTGCCAGCAAGCACGCCGTGGCTTGGTGCGTTGCAAAAAGATGAGAGATTCAGCCTGCCAGAGCGGCATTTGGGGCTGCATTTAGCGCAGGAAATTACCGATATTGATGCACGTATTGCGGCAGCGGCAGATATTTTAGCGACAGATTTAGCCTTACCACCAGCGGTAACATTTGATGCGCCAACCTTGCAAAACTTGCCCAAGCTACTACAAGGCAAAACCATCGCTGTGGCAAAAGACGCAGCATTTTGCTTTATTTACCCTGCCAATATTGATTGTTTAAAATCACTGGGCGCGGAGATTATTTACTTCTCGCCATTGACAGACAACATGCTCCCAGAAGCTCATGCATACTGGCTCCCAGGCGGGTATCCAGAGCTGCATTTAGATAAAATTAGCCAAAACAAATCCATGCAGCAAAGCCTGCAAAATGCGGCCAAAACTGGCAAACCAATATTGGCAGAATGCGGCGGCATGATGGCGTTGGGTGAAACACTAAATGGCGTGCCCATGTTTGGTTTGCTAGAAGGTCATAGCGAAATCCAAACCAAATTTCAAGGTTTAGGCACGCAACATTTAGAAACCGCAAATGGCAAAATTGGCGCACATACCTTTCATTATGGCAAATTTGATACGCCAACCGAACCAAACAACATAGCTACTGGCCGCTATGGCAAAGGTGAAGCGGTTTACAAGCAGGGCTATATCACCGCCAGTTTTCTGCATTTTTATTTCCCCTCTAACCCCGCCTTTGCAGCGCAGCTTTTCTTGCCATGACTAAACATGCCTACACCGAGCTAGAACAAGCTGCAATCTATAAAGTGATTGCCGAGCGGCGCGATATGCGGCATTTTTTGCCCACGCCAGTTGAGGCAGCAACTTTGCAAAAAATTCTGCACGCCGCTCACCAAGCACCTAGCGTTGGTTTAATGCAACCATGGCGCTTTATTCGCATTAGCGATACCGATTTACGTAAAAAGATTCACAAGCTGGTTGATGATGAGCGAATTGCAACGGCACAAGCCATTGGTGAGTTTGAAAATTCTGCTAATGGTTTTAATACTAAAAGCGCAGAATTTTTACGCCTTAAAGTTGAAGGTGTTTTAGACTGCGGTGAAGTATTAGTTGCCACATTATGTAGCAATCGTGAACAGCATATTTTTGGACGACGCACCCTGCCTGAGATGGATATTGCCTCTGTAAGCTGCGCGATTCAAAACATGTGGTTAGCAGCGCGGGCAGAAGGCTTGGGCATGGGTTGGGTGTCGATATTTGATCCTATTAAACTGGCCGAATTACTTAATATTCCACAAGACGCTAAGCCAATAGCGGTGCTGTGTTTGGGTCATGTGAATAGTTTCTACAAAGAGCCGATGTTGGTAGAGACAGGTTGGCGCGAAGCAAAGCCATTGAGCGAAATGTTGATGGAAAACGGCTGGCAAACTAACGAGAAAAACCAGTGAATTATTTACCAGAACGTATTGTTTGTTTAACTACAGAAACCGTGGAAGTGCTTTATTTGTTGGGCGAGCAGGAACGCGTTGTTGGCATCTCTGGTTACACCACGCGACCTGCAGAAGCACGTAAAGAAAAGCCAAAAATCGCCGCGTTTACCAGTGCAAAAATTGATAAAATTTTGGCACTTAAACCAGATTTGGTGCTGGGGTTTTCTAACTTGCAAGCTGATATTGCCGCCACTTTAATTAAGGCAGGCATTGAGCTGCACGTATTTAATCAGCGTTCGGTAGATGATATTTTACGCATGATACTCACTATAGGCAGGCTGGTTGGCGCGCAAAAGAAAGCGGAACAACTCGTCACAGAATATCAAAAACAAATAAATGGTGCTCTGGAAGCCCCATCCAGATTGCCTCGCAGGCCGATTATTTATTTCGAGGAATGGGATGAACCCATGATGTGTAGCATTCGCTGGGCAGCAGAGCTAATTAACATCGCGGGCGGCGAAGATTGCTTTCCTGAGCTTAGTCAATTTCACAGCGCACGTGAGCGCGTGGTCACGCCAGCACAAGTATTAGCTAGGCAACCAGACATTATTATAGGCTCGTGGTGTGGTAAAAAATTTCAGGCGGAACAAGTTATAGCGCGTGAAGGCTGGGGTGATATTCCAGCCGTTAAAAACGGCTTTGTATTTGAAATAAAATCAGCCGACATTTTGCAACCTGGCCCCTCTGTATTTACCTATGGCTTACCGCAACTGCAAGCGCTTATTGGGCAGTGGTATGCAAAGCAAATATTGTAACTAACTACAACTGTCAGTCTGACGAAAGTCCGAATCTAGACCAATTAAAACGATAATTTAAAGTATTAGATTTGAAGTACTGGATTTAAAGTACTAGATTTAAAGTACTAGATTTCGGGCTAAGCCTGCAATAACAACTTCTTTTGGGAGCATCATGAGTATTCATTTAATTTTAGGCGGCGCACGCTCTGGCAAAAGTGTGTATGCAGAAAAACTAGCCGTTGAAAGTGGCCTGCCTGTAACCTATATTGCCACCGCCCAAGTATATGACGATGAATTTAAAGCCCGCGTACAACATCATCAAGATAGGCGTCCTGCAACTTGGAAATTAATAGAAGAACCACATTTTTTAAGCAATGCTCTGCAAGCCAATAACCATGCGGGCACTAGCATTATGGTAGATTGTCTTACTTTGTGGCTGGCGCAATGGATTTGCGAAGATTGTAAGCCGCCTAAAAATTCTAGCTGGGCGTTAGAACGCGAGGCCTTGCTGCAAATATTACCCAATCTGCAAGCTGAAGTATTTTTGGTAAGCAATGAGGTGGGCATGGGCATTGTGCCATTGGGCGCAATTAATCGCCAGTTTCAAGATGAACAAGGTCGGCTAAACCAAGCAATAGCAGGTGTAGCAAACAAAGTCAGTTTTATTGCTGCTGGCTTACCCATTAGTTTGAAAGGTTAAGATGGAATTTGAATTAAAAAGCGAATTTATAGCGCTGTGCGATTTGCTTAAAACCACAGGCATTGCAAATAGCGGTGGCCAAAGCAAAATGATGGTGGCAGATGGTATGGTGAAAGTAGATGGCAAGATTGAGCTACGCAAAACCGCAAAAATCCGCGCAGGACAAACGGTTGAATGTTTAGAGCAATCGATTAAAGTGAAAAGCTAAATATAGTGATTTAGTTTGCCCCAATCTAAATGCTGCTCTACACAATCAGCCAGCCTTTCTAATGCTTGTTCGCGTAAATCTTGGTAATTAAATTGGCTGCTGCTTTTTAAGCCTGCCCACTCTAACCAAGCCGCGCTAGATTCACTATGATCAAATAATCCATGCAAATAGGTGCCAGCAATTTGATTATCGGCTGAAATTGCACCTTCAGGTTTGCTATCTATTGTGAGCGCGGGTTGATTCAATGCATCTCCAACACTCACGCCCATGTGAATCTCATAGCCAGTAGCTGTCGCATCGGCAAAACTAAGTTTGGCTGAAACTTGCTTGAGTTGCTTTTCTGTTGCTAACGTTGTCTGCATTTCTAACCAACCAAAACCTGAGCAGCTGCCTGGCTCACCTTCAATACCATGCGGGTCGTGCAGCGTCTTACCCATCATTTGAAAGCCACCGCAAATGCCTATTACTTTTCCACCATAACGCAGGTGCCGCTCTAATGCTTGTTGCCAGCCATGATTTTTAAGATGTTGCAAATCGCCGCGTACATTTTTACTGCCTGGCAAAATAATCAAATCTGCAGTTGGTATATCAGCACCCAACTTTACAAACTGAAAATCGACATTGGGGTGCAGGCGTAGCGCATCAAAATCTGTATGGTTTGAAATATGCGGCAACACCGGAACAATGATCTTTAAACGCTTTTCGTCATCTGCAATTGTTTGAGTAGTACTAGGCACAGCATCTTCCGCCTCAATATGCAGATTGTGCAAATAGGGTAAAACGCCCAAAACAGGTTTACCTGTTTCATTTTCTAACCAATCTAAGCCAGATTGCAACAGCGCAATATCACCACGAAAACGATTAATAACAAAACCGACTACACGGCTACGCTCGCTTTGCGAAAGTAAAGCCAGCGTACCAACAATATGTGCAAATACACCACCACGATCAATATCTGCAATTAAAATCACAGGGCAATCTGCAGCCTCGGCAAACCCCATATTTGCAATATCCCCTTCTCGCAAGTTAATCTCGGCAGGGCTACCCGCACCCTCTACAATCACGCACTCGTATTGCGCACTAAGTCGTTGCCACGAGCTCATTACAGCCTGCATGGCAATTGGCTTGTAAGCGTGATATCGCGTTGCTTCTAAATTACACACCACTTTGCCATGAATAATCACTTGGCAACCCGTATCAGAGTTGGGTTTTAACAATACGGGGTTCATGTCTGTGTGTGGCTCTAATCCGCTGGCTTGTGCTTGTACAGCTTGCGCACGACCTATCTCGCCACCATCGGCTGTTACTGCTGAATTTAGCGCCATATTCTGCGGCTTAAACGGCACAACTTTCACGCCTCTGCGGTACAATACTCGGCATATTCCAGCAACCAATGTACTTTTACCTGCGTCCGATGTGGTGCCTTGAATCATCAATGTTTTCATACCCTTATTATCTCATAGCACCATCAATTGCCATCGTTGCGGTTGCCTTAGATTTTATTTTTGGCGAGCCGCGCCGTTATCATCCCTTAGTTGGTTTTGGTTGGCTTGCCGATAAATTTGAGGCTTGGTTTAACCCTGCCAATAACCAAAATAAAGCCGCACAGCGTTATATTGGCGCGCTAGCGTTAGTGTTTTTGCTAAGCCCTTTTATATGGCTGGCTTATTGGGTTTGCCATGTTAGCTTTGCCAACGGCGCAATTAGCCTTGTTGCCAATACTTTGCTGTTGTATTTTGCCATTGGTCATAAAAGCTTGCATGACCATGCCCGTGCAGTCAGCCATGCGCTTAATAATAATGATGAAGCACTGGCTAAAACGGCTGCATCTTATATGGTTAGCCGTGATTCAGCAGCTATTGACCCAGTGCCTGCCACAGTAGAATCGGTTTTAGAAAACGGCAACGATGGCGTGTTTGGCGCATTGTTTTGGTTTTTTATTGCGGGTGGTGCGGGCGCATTATTGTTTCGTTTAGCCAACACCATGGATGCAATGTGGGGCTATAAAACATCACGTTTTTACTATTTTGGTTGGGCAGCAGCACGATTAGATGATGTGATTGATTATATTCCCGCTAGATTATGTGCATTAAGTTATGCGCTGTTAGGTAATACTAAATTAGCCCTTAATTGCTGGAAAACCCAAGCCCCGACTTGGGATAGCCCAAATGCTGGGCCAGTAATGTCGGCAGGTGCGGGTGCGCTTAACCTTAAACTAGGTGGTGCCGCGCGCTATAAAGGTGAATGGCACCAACGCCCAATACTAGGCGCTGGTGAATTACCTGTGGCCCTTGATATTGAACGCGCACTAGGGTTGGTAAGGCATAGTGTTTATTTATGGCTGGCAGTTTACTTAGTCACATCTTGTGTCATTCACACCTATGCTTGAGCACGGCGGAAACTTAGCCTTGGCTGCCAAGCAATATAATATTCCGCTAGAAAACTGGCTAGATTTATCCACAGGCATTAATCCAAACGCTTACCCAATACCGCCTATTGCACCTGATGTTTGGCAAAGGTTACCGCTTGATGATGATGGTTTAATAGCGGCGGCTTGTGCCCATTATGGTGCACCCTTTGTGCTGCCTACCGCTGGTTCGCAGGCAGCCCTACAAGTGTTACCAACAATGCGTGCGCCTTGTAAAGTGGCTATGCTAAGCCCAATGTATAACGAACATGCCCACGCTTGGCAACGCGCCGGCCACCAAGTTTTAACCTTTGCAGGCTACCCAGATGAACACACGTTAAATACTGCCGATGTACTTTTAGTTTGTAATCCTAACAACCCTACTGCTGCCCAATTTTCAGCTGAAAATTTACTAGCTTGGCATGCAACACTTGCAAAATGTGGCGGCTGGCTAGTGGTAGATGAAGCGTTTGGTGATGCAAACCCAGAGCAAAGTATTGCGCAACATACTTATTTAGAAGGCTTAATTGTATTGCGATCTTTGGGCAAATTTTTTGGTTTGGCAGGTGCAAGAGTCGGGTTTTTACTGGCTAATCAAGAGCTGTTAAATAGCGCACAAGAATCAATAGGCCCTTGGTCACTTACTGGGCCAAGCCGCTTCATTGCCAAGCAAGCACTGCTTGATACGCAATGGCAACAGCTAGCACGCTTGCAACTAGCCGCTAGCTCACAGCGCATGGCACAATTGCTTACTCAATATGGCTTAAGGCCCGCAGCTAGTAACGCGCTTTTTCAATACGTGCCAACTCAAAACGCACAACTAGTGCAACAGCAATTAGCACAACAAGGTGTTTGGGTGCGTTATTTCTCTGAGCATACCGCCTTAAGATTTGGGCTGCCAGCAGAAACTGCTTGGAACAAGTTTGAAAGTGCGCTTAGTTTATTAAAGATTTAAGACTTAATGATTTTAAACTTATAGATTTAAGACTTAAAGATTTAAGACTTAAAGATTAACAAAATTAATTTTAGGTACTGTGTTAGCTTCACCAAACTCTAATTGCGTCATACTGCCATAATCTATATTAAATCTAAACAAACCCTTCAACGGCATATTTAACACATGTGCTAACAACGAGCGTATAACACCACCGTGGGTAAGCGCTAGAATATTGCCTTGTGGGCATGTTGTAATAATGTCATCTAAAAATTCAATATTACGCTGCTGCATTTTGCTAAATGTTTCGCCATTAGGTGGCGCTAAGTTGGCATAATCTTGTGCCCACTCATCAAAAATATCACGCGGAATATCATCCCAAGCTTGCAGCTCCCAATCACCAAAATGCAGCTCTTGTAAGCGACAATCTGGCTTTGCATCGCCTATATTAAGCGCCTCGGCAAGCTTAACGCAGCGCTGTAACGGGCTGGTGTAAACTGCGTCATAGCTAATATTAGCTAGTTTAGATTGTATGATTGCGGCATCTACATTAAAACTAGCCGCTACATCAATATCGCTTTGGCCATAGCAAACGCCTGGAGCTATTGCCAAACTGGTGTGGCGAATTAAAGTTAACTTCAAAGATTTGCCTATTTTTTAAGTTAGAAATGACAGTTTAAGCTGGAAATACTAACTATTAAGCCCAGAAACCCAAGCCAACACACCCAAATAAAAAGCCAACTCAGTTATTTGTTGCATCGCGCCCAAGGTATCGCCTGTATAACCGCCTAGCCATTTTTTAATTTTTGCACGCCACCATACCCAGCTAATTAACATAGGCAAAAGCGTTAACAACACAAACTGAATAATGACTAACCAAGAATGCTCTGCAATCAATAACAATACAATAATAAGCACAAAAGGCATTAAGCCAAAAAAATTGGCTAGTAACAATTGACTGCCTTTAATATGGGTGGCTAGCGGCTTAGCTTTTCCATCTAACTTAGTATAGGTTAAGGTTGCCATTACCCAAACTGCACATAATCGGCTTAACGCGTGGCCAGCAACAAGTATGGCTGGTATGACTACAGGGCTTAATGCATTAAGCATTTCAAACTTAGCAAACAACATTAATACTAAAGCTATTGCCCCATAAGTACCCAGCCTCGAGTCTTGCATAATAGTGAGTATTCGTTCACGCTCAAAACCACCACCTAAGCCATCCGCACTGTCTGCCAAGCCATCCTCATGAAAGCCACCAGTTAGATAAACAGTGGCTGCCATGCTGATAAGCACTGCAATAGCGTGTGGAAAAACAAGGCTGGCTAAATAAAAACTTAAAGCCCCTACTAAGCCAACTATGATGCCGATTAACGGAAAGTATTTGGCCGATTGGTTCAAGTCACTCTCTTGAAAATCAGAAAAATTGGGCACTGGAATTCGGGTAAAAAAACCAAGTGCTAGTAAAAAATATTTTAGCTGTTTACGCATATTAATCCGCACTGGAAACGACCAAACTTTCGCTTACGCCAGCGCTGGCAAAGCTAGCCATTTCATTTAAAAAATTAACTGCAGCCTGCACAAGCGGATACGCCAAAGCCGCTCCAGTGCCTTCGCCCAAGCGTAAACCTAAATCTAGCAAGGGTTGTGCCCCTAAATAGCTTAGCATTTGGCGGTGCGCGACCTCATCAGAACAATGCGAAAAAATACAATATTGCAAAATATTTGGCTGCAACTTATAAGCCACCAATAAAGCCGCAGTAGCAATAAAACCATCAATTAACAATACCGTCTTTTTCTGTGCTGCAGCCAGCATGGCACCTGCCATCATGGCGATTTCAAAGCCACCAAAAGTAGCTAAAGTTTGCATAACGTCTTGTTCATTTATAGTATCTTGCTTATTTAAAGCATGATACTCAATGGCCTGCTTTAATATTTTCGTTTTTTTTAACAAGCCCGCATCATCTAAACCCGTACCACGTCCTACACAACTTTCTATTGCTAAACCACACAGCACACTCATCAAGCAACTTGCCGATGAGGTGTTACCAATACCCATTTCACCAAAGCCCATTACGTTACAGCCGGCACTGCTTTCTTTATAAGCAAGCTCTAAGCCCAGTGTAAGCGCTTGCTCACATTGTGCCAGCGTCATTGCAGGCTGTAGTAAAAAATTAGCTGTACCATTTTGGCTATTATTTATACCAATTTTAGCGTTGATTAAATTAGCATGCGGTTCAAATTGCGCGTTTACACCCGCATCAATTACACGCAGCGCCATATTATTTTGCTTGGCAAATACATTAATTGCAGCACCACCCGCTAAAAAGTTTTGCACCATTTGCTTGGTTACTGCCTGCGGGTAAGGGCTGACGCCGCTTGCAGTAATGCCATGATCTGCCGCAAACACTAGCATTGTGGGCTTATTTAATTGCGGTGTTAGGCTATTTTGAATTAAGCCTATTTGTAGGGCAATGGCCTCTAGTTTACCTAGCGCACCCAAAGGTTTAGTTTTTTGGTCAACTTTTTGCAACAAAGCAACTTGCAAGTGTTTATCTAAAGGCAAAATATTCAAATCATTCATACCAAATAGTTTAAATGAAAAACCCGTAAAACCTCACGGGTTTACGGGCTAAATTGTGATTAAAACCTAAATTTTTTAAAGCAATTTTTATTTAAACAAAAATTACTTAAGCTTTAAGCTAGCACAAAAATTTAATTACTTTGCAGCCTCAGCAGCAGCTGCGTCTTTTGCAGCTTGTATTGCATCTACAGCTTCTTCTTTTGCTTCACTCGCTGCTTCAGTCGTAGCAGCAGCTGCGTCTTTTGCGGCATCGGTTACAGCATCTTTTGTTTCTTCAGCAACCGCACCAGCAGCTTCTTTAGTTGCATCTACCGCCTCACCCATTTCAGTTTTCATGTTGTCAACAGCATCGTCCGATTTATTACAACCAGCTAATAAAGTTACAGCAAAAACACCAGCTAACAACGCACGTAAAATTGTATTCATATTAAAAATCCCCTTTTAAAAACGATTAAAAAACTAACACTATTACTAAAGTTATTGTGGCGGAATACGCAACATTTGGCCTGGATAAATTTTATCTGGATGACCTAACATTGGCTTATTGGCCTCAAAAATTTTCATGTAGGCATTTGCATTGCCATAAAACTCTTTTGCTACTTTAGATAAAGTATCGCCACGCACCACTGTATAAAATTGCGGTTCAGCTTCGGCTTCTATAACACCCAGTTGATCTTGTACGTGCTCAACACCAGCCACGTTACCGCAACATAATAAAATCTTTTCTTTTGTTTCTTGTGTATCAGCCATGCCTTGCACAATCACCGTGCCAGATGCACCATCAAAACCAATGGCTAAACCATCTGCAGTTAAATTCATTTTTGCCACATAACTGGCAATTGCGTCAGCTGCTGCTTTGTTAGCTGCATCTACATTTACTGGTGTTGGGTTTGCTTTTGCAGCGACTTCTGTTGCTTTTGCCTCGCCAATACCAAATAGCTTTTCGCCCGCTTCTTTAATAAATGAAAACATTCCCATCGAAATCTCCTTCTTAATTTTGTTGATTCAATTTAACCAATAAAGTGAGTTGAGTCTTTTGCAATTCAACCTATCTATTATGTTTAATCATAGTGCAATTAATATTGGTTGACCACATTAGTTTCAATTAAATTGAATCTGATTGTGTAAATTTATGTGAAGTTTGCTATAATGCGCGACTTGCAAATAGTTAAGTAGTATTTTGCAAACTGGCCGGATAGCTCAGTCGGTAGAGCAGCGGATTGAAAATCCGCGTGTCGCAGGTTCGATTCCCGCTCCGGCCACCAGTATTTAAAAAGCTCACAGAGATGTGGGCTTTTTCATTTCTGACAAACCGTAGCCAAATCGTACCCCTCAAACGTCGAATCCAGTCTTCCCGCAGCAATTGCCAAGCTTTCAGGTGCAAGGTGGGCATATCGCTCCACCATTGCCCCCGTCCTCCAACCACCTAAGCGTTGTAACTCATGCGTTGGTGTACCCGCTTGTCGTTGCCACGTTGCCCAAGTATGTCTTAAATCATGCCAGCGGAAATCTATAATCCCAGCACGCTTTAATGCATTACCCCAAGCTTTGGTATTCGCAGCCTTGAGCGGTTTCCCTACATAAGTAAACACGCGTGTTTCATGTTTACCGATCTGACGCTGCAATACATTGATTGCCGTATCATTTAAAGGAATTGCTATTGGCTTACGATTCTTAGACTGCGATGCATGTATCCATGCATGACGCAATGCAAGATTGACCTGAGACCATTCCAGTTCTAACACGTTACGTTGTCTTAAGCCTGTGGCTAAAGCAAACATAACAGTCTCACGTTGATGCGCTGGTAGTTCGAGCATCAATGCTTTCACTTGGTCAAAGGTCAATGACCGTTCACGACTATTCGATTCTTTAAAGAGCCTGATCTTTGGTACTTTATCGATCCATTCCCATTCATCTCGAGAGCGAATGAGGATAGAGCGTATCATTGCCAAATAACGGTTGGTCGTGGCTTTAGACACTTCATTGAGCTTTACACATCGGATCTTATCAATGACATCTTGATTGACGTCATCGAGCGTTAACTTACCGAGATGTTGATCCATCCAAGCAAGCTTACGAATATCTTCTTTGTGTGTGGCTTTATCTGACGTTTCTGTGAGCCAACGGACAACCGCTTCACGCCAAGAATGGGTAGGCTTAACGCCTAGCCTTTCTTGTTGCCACAACTGCGCTTTTAACGTGTCATGGTGTTCCTGGGCTTTGATTTTGTCGCTAATCCCAGTACTGCGTTGTATTGTTCGTCCACCGATAGTGACTTTAAGCCACCAAGAGGACGAGTCCTTACGTTTGTAGAGTGACATATTGTTTACTTTCTATCACCCTGCAACGCCCGCCACTGATATTGTGCTCTCATGTATTCAATCAGGTCAATCTCAATAAAGACCCAGCGACGACCTATCTTACAACACGGTATCAGTCCAGCCTTTGCTTTACCTTGTAAAGTGACAGGGTGCAGCTTCAATAGCTCAGCAGCTTGTTGCAGGGTTAGGGTGTTCATATGGATGCAGACGACCTGAAGAAAGTCCAAATGAAGGCTAAAGCCAATTCAAAACCAGATACCAAACAATA
>JANMNC010000011.1:0-3902 GCA_031373695.1 Methylotenera sp.
ATTTTTGCAGTCATGCGGCGTACTTGGCGATTTTTCCCCTCCGCAATTTTAATTTCTAGCCAAGTGGTGGGAATCGCTTTGCGCTCGCGAATTGGTGGGTGGCGAGGCCATAAGTTTGCAGGCTCTGGCATTAAACTTACCAATGCAGGAAGGGTCTTAAAATCACCTAAATCAACACCTTGCCGCAGTGGTGCTAAATCTGCATCTTGTGGTGCGCCTTCAACTTGCACCCAATAAGTTTTGGTTTCTTTATGCTTTGGGTGACTCAATTTGTGTTGTAAAGCGCCATCATCGGTTAAAATGAGTAAACCTTCGCTATCTGTATCTAATCGCCCTGCGGCGTATACATTAGGAATATCAATAAAGTTTTTTAACGTAAGATGTCTCTTGTTAACATCCACATGATCATGCGGGCTAAATTGACACACTACGTTAAACGGTTTATTTAATAGAATTAACATGTTAGGAAATGAGCAATGGCTTCAAAAACACTAGATTCCAAAATTATAGTACCTGCTTTGGGTGAAAAAATTACGGTTAATAACGATAACACGCTTAACGTGCCTAACCGCCCTATTATCCCATTTATTGAGGGCGATGGTATTGGTGTTGACATTACACCGCCTATGCAAAAAGTGGTAGATGCCGCAGTGCATAAAGCTTATGGTGACACCCGAAAAATTGCTTGGATGGAAGTGTATGCTGGCGAAAAAGCAGTAAAAGTATACGGTAAAGACAAAGAAGGCAAAGATAGTTGGTTGCCTGCCGAAACCATGAAAGCGGTACGCGATTATGTGATTTCGATAAAAGGCCCACTCACCACACCAGTGGGTGGCGGCATACGCTCGTTAAATGTTTCATTGCGCCAAGAACTTGATTTATATGTTTGCCTGCGCCCTGTGCAATATTTTACAGGCGTGCCAAGCCCAGTTAAACATCCTGAAAAAACCGATATGGTGATTTTCCGTGAAAATACAGAAGACATTTATGCTGGCATTGAATGGGCTGCTGGCACAGATGAAGTCGCGAAAGTGATTCAATTTTTAAGTGATATGGGCATGCGTAAAAAAATTCGCTTCCCAGAGAATTCGGCCATTGGCATTAAACCAGTATCAATTGATGGCAGTAAACGCTTGATTCGCAAAGCAATTCAATATGCCATTGATAATAATAGAAAATCGGTCACTATTACCCACAAGGGCAATATCATGAAGTTTACCGAAGGTGGCTTTAGAGATTGGGGTTACGAAGTGGCCAAGCAAGAGTTTGGTGCGGTAGAGATTGACGGCGGGCCTTGGTGCGTGCTGCCAAATGGCATTGTGATTAAAGATTGTATTGCTGATGCTTTTCTACAAGAAATTTTGTTACATCCAAGCGATTATGACGTTGTAACAGCCACCAACTTAAACGGCGATTACATAAGCGACGCGTTGGCGGCACAAGTGGGCGGTATTGGTATTGCACCAGGTGCTAATTTAAGTGACACCGTAGCCATGTTTGAGGCCACACATGGCACAGCGCCTAAAATTGCTGGTAAAAATTTAGCTAATCCTAGCTCAATTATTTTATCTGCGGAGATGATGTTACGGCACTTGGGCTGGGGAGAAGCAGCAGACTTGATTATGAGTGGCGTAGCCAAGGCAATAATTTCTAAACGGGTAACAGGTGATTTCTCAAGCCAAATGGATGATGCCACACAGGTGGGTACTGCCGAGTTTGGCGATGAAATTATTAGCAATATGTAGCAGAGTTTAAGCTGCTACTTTAAGTCATTTGGCATAATTAACGGCTCGCATTGCGAGCCGTAATTGTTCTAGGCAAATTAGTTTAAACCTGCAATCAGCATAGGCTTTTTAATGTTGTAAAAAGGTTGAATCAGTTAAAATGTGTTAATTAAATAGTGCATTGTCTTTACAACAAAAAACTAAAAGTGCATTATTGTTGAAATTAAAAACTTGTTTAACTACAATAGTTTAAGTTACACTAATTAAAAACTAGATTAAAAGTCAGATTGAAAAACAGAAACGAAATGAGTATCCAATAATGGCTGCAACAGCAACATCAATAAAATTAAGTGGCCTTGCCCGACTATTGGTGCAAGAGAGCCTGATTTCTGAAACAGAGGCTAATTTAGTACAGGCACAAGCCAACACACAAAAAACACCATTTATTACACAAATTATTGCCGGTAAAAGAGTAACAGCCGAGAAAATTGCTGAGGTTTCATCTAAGGCATTTGGCTTTCCTTATCTCAATTTAGATGCTTTCAATGTTGATTATTTACCTGTTAAATCGATTGATTTAAAGCTCATGCAAACTAATCGCGTGATTGCTTTGCAAAACCGCAATAATGTATTGTTTGTAGGCATCTCAGACCCAACCAATTTGCATTCGCTCGATAGCGTGCAATTTCAAATGGGCATGACGCTGTCACCTGTGGTGGTTGAAGATGACAAGCTAGGTCGCTGGATTGAAAAGGTTGTAGAGTCAAAAGATACCAGCATGAAATCGATGGATATGGACGGTGATTTTGATCTAGATATTGGCGGCGATGAGTTAGAGCAAGAAACAGAGATCTCGCAAGAAGTTGATGATGCACCCGTTGTTAAATTTTTAAATAAAATGCTCATTGATGCTATTAACATGGGCGCCTCAGATTTACATTTTGAGCCTTATGAAAAGTTTTATCGCGTGCGTTATCGTGTCGATGGTATTTTAAAAGATATTACACAGCCACCACTCGCCATTAAAGATAAATTAGCCTCGCGAATTAAAGTAATTTCCAGCATGGATATTTCTGAAAAGCGTATCCCCCAAGATGGGCGCATGAAGCTAGTATTATCTAAAACCCGTACCATTGATTTTCGGGTTAGTACGCTGCCACTCATACATGGCGAAAAAATTGTAATGCGTATTTTAGACCCCACCAGTGCTACGCTTGGCATTGAGGCGCTGGGGTACGAGCCCGAACAAAAAGATGCATTACTATATGCTGTCAGTCGACCTTATGGCTTGGTGCTAGTGACTGGGCCTACAGGCTCAGGTAAAACGGTTTCACTTTATACCTGCCTGAATATTTTAAATAACCCAGGTGTTAATATTGCCACGGCTGAAGACCCCTGCGAAATACCGTTAGCAGGCATTAACCAAGTAAACGTAAACGATAAACAAGGCCTTACTTTTGCGGTAGCTTTAAAATCGTTCTTACGGCAAGATCCAGATATCATCATGATTGGTGAGATTCGCGATCTTGAAACCGCTGATATGGCGATTAAAGCGGCCTCTACTGGCCATATGGTACTTTCTACTTTGCACACCAATGACGCCCCTTCTACACTCACGCGCCTGCTTAACATGGGTGTTGCACCATTTAATATTGCATCCGCTGTTTCACTAATTACCGCACAGCGTTTGGCTAGAAGGCTTTGTAAAAACTGCAAAGTACCTATTGATGCGCCAAAAGAAGCATTGTTAGGTGTTGGCTTTATAGAAGATGATTTTAAAAACAAATGGCAGCTTTATGGCCCTAGAGAAGGCGGCTGCGAGATGTGCAATGAAGGCTATAAAGGTCGCGTGGGTATTTATCAAGTAATGCCCATTACTGATGCTATTAGCCGCATTATTATGTCTCAGGGAAATGCTATCGACATTGCTGACCAAGCAAAAAAAGATGGCGTGAATGACTTACGCCGCTCGGGCATTCTTAAAGTGATGCAGGGATTAACCTCTATTGCTGAAGTTGAATCTTGTACAAACGAATAGATTTTTAAATAAAAACCATTAAATAATTAAGCATAATTAATATGCTACTTAGGTTAAGGATGCAAAATGGCTGCTGGTGCTAACAAACAAATTACCTACCTTTGGGAAGGTAAAGATAAAAAAGGCAAGCTTATTAAAGG
>JANMNC010000048.1:0-2626 GCA_031373695.1 Methylotenera sp.
ATGGCTTGGCAGACCAGCGATCCAGTTTCCTCAAGATCAAATCGCCTTACAAGAGCTAATTTGGCAAATTAAACCAGATCTGATTATTGAAACTGGAATTGCGCATGGCGGCTCGCTGACATTTAGTGCTTCCATGCTTGCTTTATTAGACATGGCTGACGCGATTGAAGCAGGCGTATCAATAGACCCTAATTTATCCAAACGGAAAGTACTTGGATTGGATATAGATATTCGCCCACATAATAAAGCTGCGATTGAAGCTCACCCAATGGCGTCTCGTATTCAAATGATTCAAGGCTCATCAATAGACCCTAAAATAATCTCCCAAGTACATGAAATTGCAAAAGACTATACAAAAATATTAATTTGCCTTGATTCAAACCATACGCATGAGCATGTTTTGGCTGAGCTTCAAGCTTATGCAGCTCTTACTAGCAAAGATAGCTACTGCATTGTATATGACACTGCAGTAGAGGATATGCCCGCTGCATTGGCGGGCGACCGTCCATGGGGACCAGGTAATAACCCAAAGACAGCATTATGGGAGTATCTAAAAACACACCCTGAGTTTGAAATTGATAAATCGATAGAAAATAAATTGCTGATTACTGTTGCGCCAGATGGTTATCTAAAACGTGTTAAGTAACCAAAGAAAAACTTGTCTATTTATTAAAGCGGTTAAGTAGTTGTCACTTAAAAAAAACGTAGTTGCCAATTTTATTGGACAAGGCTGGACAGCCTTGATGGGCTTGGCTTTTATTCCCTTATATATACAGTATTTGGGGGTAGAAGCCTATGGCTTAATTGGGTTTTATGCAGTAATGCAGGCTTGGTTAACCTTATTTGATATGGGCATTACACAAACACTCAATCGAGAAATGGCACGCTTTTCTGCGGGCGCTCACACCCCGCAATCTATCCATGATTTGTTGCGTAGTTTAGAGGTTATTTCAGTGGTTTTAGCCGTTGGTATATGCCTTTTGGTATGTTTGTCATCAAGCTATATTGCAATAAACTGGTTAAATGCGAAAAAATTAAGCAGTAGTGAGGTTGCAATTGCAATTGCATTAATGGGCTTTGTAATTGCACTAAGGTTTATTGAAGGTGTTTATAAGGGTGCTTTGCTTGGGTTGCAAAAGCAAATAGCTGTTAATGTTATCAATATTATTGTTGCCACCATGCGTTATGGTGGCGTGGTTGCAGTTTTAGCTTGGTATGCGTCAAGCATTAAAGTTTTTTTTGTATGGCAAGCATTCAGTTCAGTTATTTCAGTTTTGTTGTTTGTGTGTTTCGTTTATAAAACGTTGCCAAAACCGAATTTGATGCCCAAGTTTTCAACAAAGGCAATTAAAGAGGTTTGGCGGTTCGCCAGCGGTATGTTGGGCATTACATTTTTGGCTTTATTATTAACCCAAATAGACAAAGTTTTATTATCAAAGCTAATTACATTAGAGGCATACGGTTACTATACACTGGCTGCGACTGTAGCCAGTGGGATGGGGTTGATTGCGGCACCTACCACCCAAGCTATATACCCCAAAATGGTTGAGTATGTAGCGCAAAATAAAATACAAGAGCTAACGCATTTGTATCATCAAGGTGCGCAGTTAATACTAGTATTGATAGCGCCTGTTGCAATGATGCTTATATTTTTCGGTGAAGACATTATTTATTTATGGTCTGGTGACATCAACCTTGCAGCAAAAACTGCTCCCATATTATTCCCGTTGATATTAGGGAGTTTTTTAAATTGTTTGGTATGGATGCCATATCAACTTCAACTAGCTTACGGGTGGACAAGCTTTGCCATTAAAGTAAATTTAATAGCTGTTATGTTTCTGGTACCTGCGATATTTTTCGTTACGCCATATTATGGCGCTGTTGGGGCGGCTTGGGTATGGGCATTGCTAAATGCAGGTTACGTGACAATAGGTATGCACTATATGTACAAAAAACTCTTACCCTTTGAAAAATGGCGTTGGTACTGGCATGATATTACTAAGCAATTACTGTCGACTTTTGTTGTTATAGCAGTTGCTAATGTAGTAGTTACTAACTTAATATTCGGCAATTCAACAAAGATTATTTTTTATGTCACAGTTTTTTTTGTAGCTCTATTTTCGATAGCATGGCAGTCGAACCACTTCAGACCACTTTTGCAATCAAAATTAAATCAACTCTTTAATAAAAAAGATAAAAAATGACAGAGCAATCAATTAAAAACAACATACCTAAGGTTAGCATTGGTATGCCAGTTTACAACGGTGCAAAGTATATAAAACAGGCACTAGATTCACTCTTAGCGCAAACTTTCAAAGACTTTGAATTAATTATTTCGGATAATAGTTCTAGTGACAACACAGAGTCAATTTGCCGAATATATCTATTAAAAGACAGTAGAGTTAAATATTATCGACAATTAGAAAATTTAGGAGCATCTAAAAACTTCCAATTTGTTTTAAGTAAAGCAAGTGGTGGCTACTTTATGTGGGCAGCATGTGATGATTTGTGGGATGTTAATTGGGTTGCAAGTATGTATCAAAGCCTCTTTCTTACAAATTGTAGTATGGCTTTCGGAAAAATAAAACATATCAATGAGCTAGGAATAGCAATTTTTCATCCCGCC
>JANMNC010000076.1:0-12917 GCA_031373695.1 Methylotenera sp.
GCTGCGCGCAGCATATCGCCAGTGGAAATTTGCGGGATATTGAATTTTTCGCGTAAGTGGGTGGCTTGTGTGCCTTTGCCTGCGCCTGGTGCGCCAAGTAAGATGATTCGCATGGTGGGTTCTCTAGCTTTAAGTTAAGGAATTTTGGGAAAAAGTAATTATATCAAACAAGCGAATTGCCAACATTGTTGCTGACAAGATAGTTGCTAATGCTAACAAACTCGGCAACGCTTAGATTTTCGGCGCGCAATTGTGGATTAATGCCAACGGCGGCAAAGCCAGCATCATCCAATAGGCCTTTAAGCGTATTGCGCAATGTTTTACGGCGCTGGCCAAATGCGGCTAAAACTACTTTGTAAAAAAGAGCGGTATCTTTGGCAACAAATGGCAGTGCGGCATGCGGCACGCAACGCACAAAAGCCGATTCTACTTTTGGGGCTGGCTCAAATGCTTCTGGCGGAACGGTGATTAAATATTCCATTGCCAAGTAGTATTGCAACATGACCGAAAGCCGCCCATATGCTGGCGTTGAAGGCTGCGCCACCATGCGCTCTACTACTTCTTTTTGCAGCATAAAGTGCATATCGGTGATATGGCTGACGTTATCTAATAGATGAAACAAAATAGGCGTAGAAATATTGTAAGGTAGGTTGCCAGTTACCCTGAGATTGCTGCTTAAGCTTGAGAAGTCAAATTTAAGCGCATCCACATTATGAATATTTAATGTATTTTTCGCATAAGCAGGTTTTGCATATTCGGTTTGCATCCAAGCCACTATATCGCGGTCGATTTCAACCACATGCAAGTGCTCAATTTTTGCCAAAAGTGGCTTGGTTAAAGCACCAAGTCCAGGTCCAATTTCTACAATAGTTTGATTGGTTTGTGGATTAATCGCATCAATTAAGCTGCCAATAACACCTTGATCGGTTAAAAAATTTTGGCCGAATCTTTTTTTTGCAACGTGTTTCATACTGGTTGGTTACCTGCTAACTCTATGGCTAAGTTGATAGCGCTTAGCATGCTGCCAATGTTTATTTGGCCTGCGCCCGTATTGCTTTTTCCAGCCAAGTCTAAGGCGGTGCCGTGATCTACAGAGGTGCGGATAATCGGTAAACCAAGTGTTACGTTAACGCCTTCGCCAAAGCTGGCATGCTTAAGCACGGGCAAGCCTTGATCGTGATACATGGCCAGCACTGCATCGGCTTTGCTTAAATGGTGTTTGGCAAACAAAGTATCTGCTGGCAGTGCGCCTATCAATTGCATGCCTTCGTGGCGTAATTTATTTAACACAGGGTTAATTATTTCAATTTCCTCACGCCCTAAATAGCCATCTTCACCCGCATGTGGGTTAAGCCCAGCGACTAAAATACGGGGGTTTATTAAGCCAAATTTAGCGATTAAATCATGATGCAAAATACGAATCGTTGTTTCTAAACTATTTTGCGTGATAGCAGCGGGTACATCTTTTAAGGCCAAATGGATAGTTGCTAATGCCACGCGCAAACCGCCTCCCACTAACATCATCACAACTTGCGGGGTGTTGGTATGCTCTGCTAAAAATTCAGTATGCCCAGTAAAAACAATGCCAGCATCGTTAATCACCCCTTTGTGCACAGGGGCGGTGACAATTGCGTCAAATGCATGACTCAATGCACCATCAATTGCGCAAGTGAGGGTGTTCAGCACATATTGGCTGTTGGCTGGGTTTAAAGTACCTGCTGTAACGGCATTAGCTGTAGGTATGTGTAATACTTTTAGTGTGTGTTTGCGGTGAGTTTGTGCGCTTTGTGCTATTTCATAAGGGCTAATATTAAGTGAGATATTCAGTTGCTGCGCACGATTTTTTAGTACCTCAATATCGCCAATAATGGTGATATCGGCAGCAATGTCTAGTTGCGATAACAGTACACAAATATCAGGGCCAATGCCAGCAGGCTCGCCAGAGGTGATTGCAATGTGTGGTATAGGAGCGCTCAAAGCTTTTTGAAGCTAATTATGCAATTAAAACTTATCTTCTAAGCGCATCTCAACAAAAGCACGGTCGCGCAATTCGCGCACCCAGTCCTGATACGCTTCATCTGATTTACGTGCGCGAATTTCTTGGCGGGCTTTTAATCTTGCCGCTTCTTTACTCATGTCTTGTTTGCGACGTTCTAATACTTGAATAATATGCCAGCCAAATGGTGAGCGCACTGGGGCACTAATTTCGCCCAAACCTAATTCGTTCATGGCTTTTTCAAATTGCGGTACAGTATCGCCTGGGTTTACCCAGCCTAAATCACCACCATTATTGGCACTGCCATCTTCTGAATATTGGCGCGCCATTTCTTCAAATTTAACGCCATTATCTAGGCGCTCTTTAATAGTATCCATTTTTTGTTTACCATCTTTTTCAGATACTACTTCGGTTAGTTTAATTAAAATATGTCGGGCATGGGTTTGGTCGACTACTAATGCAGAGTTGCCACCACGGCGATTAGTGAGTTTAAGAATATGGAAGCCATTTGGGCTGCGAACTGGGGCGGCCACCTCGCCAACGGCTAAGTTTTTAATGGCTTGTAAAAATAATGCAGGAATTTGTGAGCCGTTTTTCCAGCCCATGCTGCCACCTTCTAATGCATTGGGTACATCAGAAAATGCCGCAGACACTTCAGCAAAACTTTTACCATCGGCAAGTTGTTTTAGCGCATCTTCCATTTTAATGCGTACTTTTTGTAAATCTTCTGGCGAGCTATCTTCGGGTGCGCGAATTAAAATGTGTGAAATTTCAAACTCATCTTGCTCTTCTGTACGATTGGCTTGGGTGGTTAAATAATTATCAATTTCGCCATCAGACACGCTAACGCGGTTATCCACTTCGCGTTCACGCAGCCTAGCAATGGTTATTTCGCTGCGAATATCTTCGCGAAACTTACGCAAACTAAGGCCATCTTTCTGCAGTAAAACCTTAAATTCTTCTACATCTAACTTGTTTTGTGCGGCAATGCGCTCTATTGTTTTATCTAGTTGCGTATCGTCTACTTTTAAGCCAGTTTGTGCTGCAAACTGCAACTGCAAACTATCTACAATTAAGCGCTCTAAAATTTGTTTTTCGAGTACATTTTCTGGTGGAAGCGCAGTGCCTTGCTTTTCTAGTTGCGCAGTAACCGTTTTAATGCGGTCTGCAAGTTCTTGCTCGGTAATCACATTTTGGTCTACCACCGCAATAATGCGATCCATCTTTAAAATATCAACTTTATCTTTTGCAAGTGCTAGCGGCGTGTAAAGGAGACTGCTTGCAATAAGGCAAAAAGCAGACAGCCGTAACAATAGTTTAATAAAAATGTTAATGGTATTAAATGCTGAGTTTTGAAATTTCATCGGTTGTAATTCTGCTGCCTGTAAATATTAGGGATTTCACTTGAGCTTAAATAGCCAGGAATATCGCGACGTAATAAGTTAAGTGGGTTAGAGCCAATAGAAGCTAGGCCGCCGAGTTCGAGCTGAAAGAATAATCCATAGTTGGCATCGGCCGTTGCAGTTTCTACACGTTGAATAACAGTGCGTGCTTGCCAGCAACCTGCGTCATATTCTAAACCCGCAATGCTTTCAATAGCGCTACTTTCGCGAATTGAATAATTTAATCGTCCTACACCATACCAGCCGCGGCTAAGTGGCCATTGGCCAGATATATTAATTTGCTCTAAAAATTGTTGCGTATAACGGTAGCCAATATTAAACGCTTTGCCAGGCTCTGGATTATAGCGAGCCAATAAATTGGTACGTACCATGCCAGCGTCGTCCGTATTATATTGCCAAAAAGCATCTACATTCCATTTGTTAGAAAGTCTAGCAGTTAATGCTGCAATAATATCAGATGAGTTATTTTGTGATCTAGCGCCGCCTGGCAAGACTACATCTTGATCTTCAAAGTAAAAACGTTGGCCAATAGTAGCGGCAATGCGCTCTGAGCCAGACTCTTTATCAATCATGCGCGATGTAAAAGCTAAACTTAGCTGATTGGCGTTATTGATTCTATCGTCACCTGTGAACTGGTTCTCGGTAAATAAAGTGGTCATGTTTAAATCGGCTAAAGCAGAATCAAATATAGGCAGTAAATCTTGCGTTTTATTAGGAATGTACACATAAAATAAGCGCGGCTCAAAAGTTTGTGTGTAACTATTTTTAACCACATTAAGGTCACGTTCGTAAAACAAGCCACTGTCTAAACTAAAAATTGGTAGGGTGCGTGAGTCTGAGTTGTTGCTAACGTTTGCGCCATTAACAGTAAAGTTATTATCATTTAAATTATAGTATGTTGAATGCACACCAATTTTAGGGGTAATAAATCCGTAAGAGCTTGTAAAAGGCACGCTAATGCTAGGATAAAGTGCTAAACGGCTACCTGTTGCGGCCAGTGGTGCATCTTTATTGCGATCAAAATACGCTAATTGGCTATATAAATCTGCGGTGAAATACTTGCCCTCTTTATTGCCGGTAAGCGTGAGTTGCGGCAAGCGTTCGTAAGGAAAGTTGATTTCATCTAACGTTTGGTATTTTTGCACCAAACCGTTAAACCGCCATACATCGCCAACATAATCAATGCGACCTTCTTGGGGCAAGTTTACGCGGCTGGTGCTAATAATACGTGTAGACATTTCAGATAAATATTGGTCATCTGACACTTTTTCGATGTTATAGCCAGCAGACCAGCCACTGCCAAAGCTGTGGCTGTGGCTGATATTAGCGTAGTAACGCCGCTCGCCTGTCAAGCTATCGTTATCTAAGTATTCTAGGTTATTCAAGCCAGCATACTGCTCGCCAAGATACCTAAACTCGCCTTGCAACTGCAAGCCGCGTTTACTTAAATAGCGCGTACCTACAGTAGCATCCATATCGGGGGCTATATTAATATAATAAGGTATTAGCGTCTCAAAGCCACTGCGGCTAGTTGTGCCAACCGTTGGGGCTAGCAAGCCAGATTTACGCTCGTTATTAAATGAAAAACTCAACCAAGGCGTATACAGCAAAGGCACACCTTTAAATTCTACATAAGCATTTTTGGCAGTGCCTGACTGCGTGTAATCGTCTAGCTCAATTTCTTTGGCTTTAATATACCAATCATCTACACCAGGCTCGCAAGTAGTATAGCGCGCGCCCAGTAGACGTTTTTTATCTTGGCCTTCAAATAATACGGCTTTAGCATCGCCGCGCGATGAATTAAACCTAGGATCAATTGAGGCTTGGCCAATAGGGGTTGCGGGCTCGCGGTAATCATCTTGATAAATTCGTGGATTATCGGTTAAGCTGGTTTGGCTGTTTAATAGTTTAGATTGTGTATATACATTAGGGTCATTGCGCGGTACGGGGCTATTTGGGCTAGCACTGTTGTATTGCTTGTTTAAGTTAATCGAAGCATCGCGCATTTCGCCAATACTTTCGCTTAAACGCATTTTAAGGGAAGGCCCAGTGATTTGACTGCCACCTAGCTCTATTTTTGCATTACCGTTAACTTGCAATTCATCATTTTGTACATCGTATTCAATATTATCGCCATAAACGCTTTGTTCGCCCTTGCGAATAACCGCGTTACCACTTGCCCGCATTTTACGGTCTAAGTATAAATCTAATTTATCACCCTCAATTTCAATGGCGCCTGGTAAAGCTTCTGGCTGAATGGTTTCAGGCACTGCAGCAAGTTCATGCGTTAAGGTTTCTGCAGGCGATAAACTGCTATAGCTAAGCAACAACAGTGTAGCTAGGTGCGCAAATAAATATTTTGCAGCATTAATATGTGGATAATTGTTAAGCAACGATAAATTCTAAAAAAGAAGCCTTTAATAAATAAGGTTTAAATCTTTACCAGACTTTCTATTTTACAGATGAATGATAAAATCGTATATAACTGTATTTTAGCTATCAAAAACTTGCTCATTTGAGTAGATTTTAATTTGGCTAAATTGTGGTGTTGCAATTACTAATATAAGGCATGGTGTGGATAGAAAATTAAAATTAGAAACTTGGCTTAATGCCGAACTTACTCAGTCATATACATTAACCACAGCCTCTGCAGATGCCAGTTTTAGGCGTTATTTTCGTGTGCATTTAGGCAGTGATTATAAAGGCTACAAAACCCTAATTGCCATGGATGCACCACCACCGCAAGAAGATTGCAGACCATTTGTAAAAGTGGCGCAGATGTTGGTCGATGCAGGTTTAAATGCACCAAATGTCATCGCGCAAGATTTAACCAACGGCTTTTTGCTGCTGAGCGATTTGGGTGATGATACTTATTTACAGCACTTAAATAACCAAAAAGACGATTATAAATTTGTGCAAACGCTTTATTTAGATGCCACAAATGCGCTTATTAAAATGCAATTAGCCAGCAAGTTACACGACTTACCGCTATATGATGAAGCGTTGCTAACACGTGAAATGCAACTCTTCCCAGATTGGTATGTAGCTAAACACCTGGGCTTCACCATGAATAGCGAGCAACAAGGCTGGTTGCAGCAAACGTTTGTTGCGCTTAATAAAAATATTCTAAGCCAAGGGCAGGTCACAGTGCATCGCGATTATCACTCGCGCAATTTAATGGTGATGCACGAAAATGATGGCAAGCATAACCCTGGAATTTTAGATTTTCAAGATGCGGTGCATGGTGCTATTACTTATGACTTGGTATCTTTGCTTAAAGACGCCTATATTCAATGGGATGAAGAGCAGGTGATCGATTTTGCCGTGCGCTATTGGGAGCCCGCAAAAAAAGCGGGCTTACCAGTGCCCAATGATTTTAGCGAGTTTTATCGCGATTTTGAATGGATGGGCGCACAGCGTCATATTAAAGTGCTGGGTATTTTTGCGCGGTTAAGTCATCGTGATGGCAAAGATAGCTACTTAAAAGACATGCCACTGGTGATGCATTATTTGCGTAAAGTATGCGAGCGCTATGTTGAGTTACGCCCAATGTTGCGCCTGTTAGATGCGCTTGAAGGCAAAGTGCCGCGACCCAAATATGTGGTCTAAACTGCATGCTAATTTATAAGAAAAATAGTTTATGAAAGCCATGATACTGGCCGCGGGCCGTGGTGAGCGCATGCGGCCACTCACTGATAATACGCCAAAACCTTTGCTTAAAGTAGGTGGAAAGCCTTTAATTGTTTGGCATTTAGAGCGTTTGGCGATTGCTGGGTTTAAAGAAATAGTGATTAATCATGCGTATTTAGGTAATCAAATTGAGGTGGCTCTAGGGAACGGTGCACATTGGGGTTTGTCAATTGAGTATAGCGCTGAAAATGTTGCGCTTGAAACAGCTGGTGGTATTGCCAATGCCTTGTGTTTATTGGCCGAGCAAGGTAATAAAAGCGCACCATTTTTAGTAGTCAATGGCGATACTTTCACTGGAATCGATTTTGCAACAATTAAATTACCTGAAAATATGTTGGCGCATTTAGTATTGGTTGACAACCCACCCCAGCATCCGCAGGGTGATTTTGCAATAGAAGTAAACAGGCTTAAAAATACAGGTGAGCACATGCTTACTTTTTCAGGTGTTGGAATTTATCATCCAGATTTGTTTGCCAACGTTGTAAAAGGTGAGCCTGCTAAATTGGCACCTTTATTGCGGCAAGCAATATTAGATAGTCGCGCCACAGCCCAGCATTACAGAGGTGTTTGGCATGATATTGGCACGCCAGAGCGCCTGCAAAAATTGAACAGAAAGTTATTAAAACATGCTTAATGTGAATGAATTTTTATTACGCAGAAATAAATTAATTAGCCAAATGGCTGACGGCATTGCCGTTATACCCACAGCGCCTGAAGCCGTTCGTAACCGCGATAGCCATTATCCCTATAGATTTGATAGCTATTTTTATTACTTAACTGGATTCACCGAGCCTGAGTCTGTATTGATATTAATTGCGGGAAACAGCTTAAAAGGTGAGCCGTCAAAATCCATTTTATTTTGTCGCGATAAAGATATTGAGCGTGAAATTTGGGATGGGTTTCGCTATGGGCCAGCAGCGGCAAAACAGCAGTTTGGATTTGATGAAACTTACAGTATCAACCAATTAGATGAGTTGGCGCCCAAGCTAATGAGTAACCAAGCCAAATTGTTGTACAGCTTGGGTGCAGATAATGATTGGGACGCGCGTGTTACAGCTTGGTTAAATAAAGTGAAAGACTTGGCACGCACAGGGGTTTCTGTGCCAAAAGCAATTGTTGATGTACGCCAATTAGTTGATAAACAGCGCTTAATTAAAACGCCGTTTGAAATTGAATTAATGCGCCGCAGTGCCAATATTGCGGCAGCTGCGCACAATAGAGCAATGTCAGTGACTCGGCCAAATAAAAAAGAATATGAAATTGAAGCAGAGTTTCTGCATGAATTTTATAGCAACGGTGCGCAGGCACCGGCTTACACCAGTATTGTTGCAGGTGGTGCCAATGCTTGCACGCTGCATTACAACGCCAATAATTGTATGTTAAACGATGGCGATCTTTTATTAATAGATGCTGGCTGTGAGTTAGATGGCTACGCCAGTGACATTACGCGTACATTTCCTGTAAATGGAAAGTTTAGTGCTGCGCAGCGCGATTTATACGAGTTGGTTTTGAGTGCACAACTTGCTGCCATTGCTGTTGCTAAGCCAAGTAACCACTGGAACGCACCACATGAAGCCGCATTAGAGGTTTTGGTACAAGGCTTTATTGATTTTAAATTGTGCCAAGGCAGTAAAGATGAGGTGCTAGATACTGGCAGCTACCGTCAATTTTATATGCATCGAACAGGGCACTGGTTAGGATTAGATGTACATGATGCTGGGGACTATAAAGATAAATCAGGTAATTGGAGTTTGCTTGAGCAAGGCAATACGCTTACCGTAGAGCCAGGCTGCTACGTGCGACCTGCAGATAATGTACCAGAACACTTTTGGAATATTGGCATACGTATTGAAGATGATGTGCTGATTACCGCAACAGGCAATGAGGTGTTAACTAAAAATGCGGTTAAAACAGTGGCCGATATTGAAGCTTTAATGGCAAATAGATAATTAAAACTGGCCCAATGAGCGAACCAATCATTATTGTTGGCGGTGGTCCTGTTGGGGCTGTGTTAGCCTTGGCTTTGCAGCAGCAACATGTGCCATTCACCATGCTTGAAGCGCGCGCAAAAGGCGCATCACACACTGATACGCGTGCACTGGCGTTATCGTATGGTAGTCGAATAATTTTAGAAAAACTGGGTATTTGGCATACGGTAGAAACACAAGCTACTGCAATTAGCACTATTCATATTTCGCAACGCGGCGGTTTTGGCCGCACCAAATTAAATGCAGAAGACCATCAACTAGAAGCGCTTGGTTATGTGTTGCCCTATGGCGCATTAACGCAGGCTTTAGATAGCGTATTAGATACTGCCAATATTCAGTATGAATCACTTGTTACAGAAATTAAGCCGAAAAAATTCGCGACAGAAATTACTTTTACCCAAGCAAACATTACGCAAACACTTACGAGCGCACTGGTGGTGGTTGCCGATGGCGGTCGCAATTTGGGCGATATTGAAGGGGTTAAAAAAGAAACTAAAGAATACGGCCACGATGCACTAGTGAGTAAGGTTGTAGCCGAACTACCACACAATAATATTGCTTATGAGCGCTTTACGCCAACAGGTCCTATGGCACTGCTGCCTAATGGCGAGCATGGATTTTCGCTGGTGTGGACAGGTGAAAAAGCCAGTATTGATGCACTGCTAGCGCTAAGCGAAAGTGTGTTCTTAAGCCAACTGCACGAAGCATTTGGCGATAGGGTAGGTAGATTTTTAAGCATTGAAAAACGGTTAAGTTTTTCGTTGAAGTTAAGTACTTTAAACCCGTCAACAGCACCACATTTGGCCATTATTGGTAACGCCGCACAAACTATGCACCCAGTGGCGGGCCAAGGGTTTAACGTGGGCATGCGCGATGCACAAACCTTAGCTGATTTGATTGTGTGCACCCCAGCGAAAGAGTTGGGATGTGCTGAAATGCTTAATGCTTATAGTCAGTGTCGTAAGCGTGACACGCGAGGTGGCGTTGTGTTTACTGATTTGTTAGTTAATTTATTTGCTAATGATTTAATTGGCCTTGCAAGCATGCGGGGTGCGGGGCTTGGCCTTTTGGAGTTAATGCAACCAGCTAAAAATTTATTAGTTGGTAAAATGAGCTTTGGTAAATGACACAACATTATAAAGCTGATGTTGTTGTGGTGGGCGCGGGATTAGTTGGGTTAACTAGCGCCATAATGTTAGCGCAACAACAAAAAACAGTCGTTTTGCTCGACACACAAATTAAGCCAATTAAAACCACAAGCGATAAAAATACAAACAATAACACCACGCCTGATTGGGATGCTCGGGTGTACGCATTAACGCCCGCTTCAGAACAATGGTTACAATCACTAGGTGCATGGGATGGGCTAGATAAAGCACGTGTTAGTGCTATTAATGCTATGCATTTATGGTCCAAAAACAATATTAACCCGCTAATATTAAAAGACAGTGATGCAAATTTAACCAAACTTGGGTTGATTGTAGAAAATAACAACTTGTTGCAAGCATTATGGCAGCAAGTACATGCGCTAGGTATAACAGTGCTAGAAAGTGAAGCGTGCACAAAGCTGGAAAATATACAGCATGAAATAGTTTTGCATTTGAGCAGCTTAACGACAATAACGGCAAAATTATTAGTGGCGGCAGACGGTGTAAACTCTTGGGTGCGAGCCCAAGCTAATATTGGCGTAACGCATAAGAGCTTTATCCAAACAGCCATTGTTGCTAACTTTTTGGCAGAAAAACCGCATGGCAATATAGCAAGGCAATGGTTTGCTTCACACAACATTTTAGCTTTGCTGCCATTGCCGCAGCAAATGGTTTCCATGGTATGGTCAGTGTCAACCGAAAAGGCTACTCAACTGTTAGCATTACCTGATGATGCGCTAGCGCAAAGTGTGCTTGAACAGTCTCAAGGCGCACTTGGTAAATTAACGTTGGTGGGTATCAAGCAGTCATATCTGTTGAGTCAACAAACGGCTAATAATTTAATTGCTAACCGAGTCGTGTTCATAGGTGATTGTGCGCATCAGATTCACCCCATGGCTGGCCAAGGTGTAAATTTAGGTTTTAGAGATGTAATGAAGTTGCAACAACTAACGACTAATGTTCACGCCATGATAGATATTGGTGAGCAAACTTTTTTAAGGCAGTATGAGCGCAGTAGGCGCGCAGATATTGCCAGCATAAATGCCTTGACCAGTAGCCTAGATTCAGTATTTGCAAGTGAACATCAGTTGCTAAATATAGTGACAGATTGGGGTTTTAAGCAATTAAATGAACAATCAACTGCCAAGAAATTACTTATTAAACAAGCGACTGCTTAAGTGCGGCTTTAAAGAAAGTTAAAATGAAATTAGATCAGATTAAAATGAAATATTTAGCGGTCACAGCGTTGTTCATGTTGAGCCAATTCGCTATTGCAGACGAAGCAAGCCTTAAAAAATCGATAGAAGCGGCATACCCTAAATTTAAAGTAGAGAGCGTGGTTAAAACGCCATATGCTGGCTTATATGAAGTGTTTATGGGTGGCCAAATTGTTTATACCGATGAAAAACTAACATTTTTAATTGCCGAAGGCCGTTTGGTAGACCCTAAAACCAAGAAAGATGTGACTGGCGATAGGCTTGAGGAGCTCACAAAAATTGATTTTTCTAGCCTACCTTTAGATCAAGCTATTAAGGTGGTTAAAGGTAACGGTAACCGCAAACTAGTGGTGTTTTCAGATGTAGATTGCCCATATTGTAAACAGCTAGAGCGTAAGGAGTTAAGTAATATTAGTGACGTGACAATTTACACATTTTTGTATCCACTAGAACAACTTCATCCAGATGCTGCTGCAAAATCTAAATCAATTTGGTGTGCAAGTAACCGAGTAAAAGCCTGGAATGATTGGATTTTTAATAATCAGTTACCTGAAAAAACAGGTAATTGCGAAGTGCCACTGGAAAAAGTTGGCGAGTTGGCTAAAAAAATTGGCGTAGCGAGCACGCCAACACTTATATTTGCTGATGGCAAACGTATGATGGGCGCTCAGCCACATAAAGAAATTGAAAAGTATTTGCAAGCAGCAAGCAAAAAGTAATTAAAAAGGCCACGTAATAGTGGCCTTTTTAATTAACAGGTAATAAGAGCTTTTAGAATTAAACCACTTGACCCATTTTGAAAATGGGCATGTACATTGCGATGACCAAGCCACCAATTAGCGTGCCCAGTACCACCATGATTACTGGTTCCATCAAGCTAGAAATAGATGCGACTGCTTCATCCACCTCGGCTTCAAAAAAATCAGCTACTTTACTTAGCATAGAGTCTAACGCACCAGACTCTTCACCGATGGCTGTCATTTGCAATACCATATTCGGGAATACTTGAGCGTTTTGCATTGCTACAGTCAAGCTGGTTCCAGTGCTAATTTCGCTTTGAATTTTTTTAGTCGCATCATAATAGACACGATTACCAGATGCGCCTGCAACTGAATCTAGCGCCTCTACTAATGGAACACCTGCCGCGAACATGGTAGACAAGGTACGAGCAAATCGCGCAATTGTCGCTTTACGAATTAATTCACCAAAAATTGGCATTTTTAGTAAAAGCCTATCCATGGTGGATTGCATTTTTTCAGAGCGTTTCCATGTGTAAAAAAAGAACCACAGCCCAAAACCAATTGAGCCAAATATTGCCCACCACCATTCTACAAAAATTTCAGATATTGCCATCACCACGAGCGTGGGGGTTGGCAGATCTGCGCCAAAGCTACTAAAAAGCTCTTTAAATGCAGGTATAACAAAAATCATAATAACTGCAGTTATACCAAAAGCCACAACTAAAATGGCTATAG
>JANMNC010000103.1:0-12744 GCA_031373695.1 Methylotenera sp.
GGCAGTAATGTCTTTTGGAATATCAACAACCACCGGGCCAGGCCGGCCAGTTGCGGCAATGTAAAACGCTTTTTTCATAGTGGCAGCGATGTCTTTTACATCTTTCACTAAAAAGTTGTGTTTTACGCATGGGCGTGTAACCCCAACCATGTCAACTTCTTGAAACGCGTCTAAACCAATGGCTGGAACAGGTACTTGACCGCTAATAACAACTAGCGGTATTGAATCCATATAAGCAGTAGCAATGCCAGTTACCGCGTTTGTGGCGCCTGGGCCGCTGGTGACTAAAGCTACACCCACTAAACCTGTGGCGCGCGAATAGGCATCGGCAGCGTGCACAGCGGCTTGCTCGTGCCTAACTAATATATGTTTAAAACCATCTTGTTTGTATATTTCATCGTAAATGTGCAGCACTGCGCCACCAGGATAGCCAAATACGAATTTAACTTTTTCCTCGTTTAAGCAACGAATGACGATTTCAGCACCAGTAATAGGCGCATTTTGTGCTTTTGAATCCATAAAACCTTGATTTTTTACGATTTATTGTTGAACCCTAAACATTAACGCTTTAGCTGCATTAGGTCAAGTTAAGCAAGCGTTAAAAATGTTTTTGAATACCGCTTGACTTATCAAATAAGAATCATTATCATTTGCGTTAAGATTAAAAAAGGTAATTAAATGCAAATTCAGACTAGCGCATCAAGCACACACAGTGTGTTGTTTGACCCAGATTTGCCAACAGCAAAAGAGATGTTATCTGCTATTTGTTGTGTAGCGACTCAGTATGCAATTAAGCCGTCGCACGAGCTGGCTGTGCTAGCTTGGGAGCTGTCGCAAAAGCTCACTGCGCCTGAATATGCTGACACAAATTTGATAAAAGAAATAGCGCGGCGCCTGGTGGGGCAGTGGCATGGCGTTGTTCAAGAGCATCAAGAATTAGAAGCGCAAGTTTTGCCACAACACAACACATTACAATAAAAATTAAGGAAACAATATGTCAAGATTTGTAGGGCCACGTTTAAAAGTAATGCGCGCGTTAGGGGTAGATTTACCAGGTTTGTCACGTAAAACAATAGAGGCGCGCCCAACACCACCAGGCCAGCATGGCAATAAAGCATCGCGTAAACGCCGTTCTGATTTTGGTGTGAAATTGCAAGAAAAGCAAAAAATTCGCTTTAACTACGGCTTAACTGAAACACAAATGCGCAGAGTAATTTTAGATGCGCGTAAAGGTAAAGAGCCGACTGGTGAGCGTTTATTGCAACTACTAGAGCGCCGCATGGATAACGTAGTGTTTAGAGCAGGCTTTGCGCCGACGGTGATTGCTGCGCGTCAATTGGTAAGCCATGGCCATTTAATGCTTAATGGCAAGGCTGCTAACATTCCTTCAATTCGCTTAAATATTGGCGATGAAATAGCGATTAAAGCTAAAAGTAAAACTATTCCAATGGTGGCAGATACCGTAAAACAGCCGTCATTAGCAAGGCCAGAATGGCTAACTTGGGACGAAGCCGCGCACATGATTAAAGTAGCGCATTTGCCAGCGGTATCAGATGTGCCTTTTCCTGTAGATGTGCAGTTGGTTGTGGAATATTACGCTAACCGAGTTTGATTTTTTATAAACTGGGTTGGCAACAGAATTTAAGGCGTCCCTAACAACGTCTTAAATGTTGCAAATGCATAGCAATATGCATCTCCTTGATCGTGAATGATCTTTTATGGCCGCATTAAATAATATTTAAGTTAGTCGGCCATCTTTTTTTTGAGGTAAAACTGTATGAAAGTGATTACTAACTTAACCTCAAAAGAGCACATGAGTTTTGATGTGGCTATTGTTGCCAATAACTCAAGCACGAACGAAAGTTTAAAATTATCGCGGATTAAACGATTAAAGTCAGATCAATTGTTTACTAATGTAAATGAAGTGATGATTGAGCATTTGAATGAAACCTATATTTTGCGCATAACCAAGCAAAATAAACTTATTTTAACCAAATAAATTAAAGGAAAATTCATGAAAAAAGAAGATTCGTGCTTACGCGTGTTATTGGCTAAAAATCAAGCGGGCAGAGTTGGATTTTGTGAAACCTGTGATGTGGTTGAATTAGAAATAGGCGCAATAAGTATAAGAATAACCGCCGAAGATTTGCACCAAGTAACACAATTGCTTAAAGATGCAGATGTGCGCTTGGCCTATTACCGATTAGAAAAATCGCATAAAGAACATGAAACACAGTTGAATTTGTGCAACATACACTGAAATACCAATGAATATACTAACCAATAATGTATTAAGTATTAGCGCAAGGCCGTCAAGCTACCCGGGCGATACTGATAAGGCTTATCAAGCTGCGCTTAAGCGTCAGCATGAAGCTGGGCTAGCTAAAAAATTACAAATCTCGGCCATGATGCAACAAAACCTTGAGCAAAAAACCACCATTCAATCTAAGTTTGGTTTGCTACTGGTGCTAATAGGCCATGTTGCAGTTATATTTTTTTTGGCACAAAAAACACTTGAACCACTGGCTAAAATTAAGCCTTCAGCGCCCATGATGGTGAGTTTAATAGCGCCACCTGCGCCAGAACCTGTGCTTGTGCCAGTAATTGAGCCGCCAAAGCAGGTTGTTGAAACAAAGCCGATTGTTAAAAAAGTGGTAGAAAAAATTAGACCGATTGAAACACCAGCTCAACGCTTGTTTGAGGCAACAACAGAGCAGCCGTTAAATGAAGATAAGCCAGCAGTACAAGTAGAGCCTGTGCAAGTAGCTGAGACAGCAAAAGCGCCGCCTAAATCAGAGCCTGTGGTTGAGGATAAAATTGAACCACCACGTTTTGGCGTATCGTACCTAAACAACCCCGCGCCTGATTATCCAGCAATGTCGCGCCGCATGGGTGAAGAGGGGCGCGTGTTAATGCGGGTACTGGTTTCTGCAGAAGGTGCAGCAGATGATGTGCAAATTGAAAAAAGTAGCGGCTCAGAACGTCTAGATAATGCTGCGATAAGTGCGGTTAAACGCTGGCGATTTATCCCAGCCAAAAAGAACAGCCAGCCGCTAAGCGCTTATGTGCTAGTGCCAATGAAATTTGTACTGGATGCTTAAGCTAATTTGATTGGCCTATTGGTGGCTAACGAAATAATTGACTGTAGGCCAATTTAATAGTGCTGCAAACAATTAAACACTAAAAAATTAAACACAAATAACTAAACTTTTAAGGAATATCACGGATGGACGCGACACAAACAATTACCGAATTTAATAGCTTGGCATTTATTGTGCAAGGTGGCATGGTTTCAATTGCTGTTGCCATCATCCTGCTGATTATGTCTGTGGCCAGTTGGTACTTTATCGTGCTAAAAACCTATCAAGCCATTCAATTAAAAGGCGCAGTCAAGCGCTACATAACACATTTTTGGCAAGCATCTACGCTGCAAGCGGCTATTAAAAATGCTGATAGTCATTCACCAGCGCACAGGTTAGCCAGCCAAGCAATCGATGCCGCGCAACATCATCAAACACATGCTGTTAAAAATTTAGAGGGCGCTTGCAGCCACGATGAGTTTATTACCCGCAGCATGCGTCGTAGTTTAGCTCAAACCATGGCCCAGCTTGATTCGGGTTTATCTGTATTAGCTTCTGTGGGTAGCGTATCGCCGTTTGTAGGTTTATTTGGAACGGTTTGGGGCATCTATCACGCGCTTGCCACCATTAGCGCCAGCGGCCAAGCCACCCTAGATAAAGTAGCTGGGCCAGTGGGTGAGGCGCTAATTATGACGGCAATTGGCTTGGCAGTAGCCATTCCAGCAGTGTTGGCTTATAACGCCTTTGTAAAATCAAACCGCAACACCATGGCAAACCTAGAAGGTTTTGCGCAAGATTTGCATGTGCTACTTACTACTGGCGCACCGCTGGTAATTAAAACTGAAGTTAAAGCAAAAACAGTGGGTAATGCAGCCAGCAGGCCTGTGGGAGTGCCAGCATGATTGGCAACAACCCCTTTAGTAATGCAGAACACACTCAGCCGATGAGTGAAATCAACACAACACCATTAGTAGATGTGATGCTAGTGCTATTGGTTATTTTTATTATCACCGCACCGCTATTAACACATGCAGTAAAAATTGATTTGCCACAAGCTACCAGCCAGCCATTGCCAGAAAAACCAGAAGTGATTTCAGTGGCAATTGATGCATCGGGAAAAATGTACTGGAACGACGTACCTTTGGTGCAAGGCGAGCTTAAAGTTAAGCTGCAACAAATTGCCGACCAAAAACCACAGCCAGAGCTGAATATACGTGCAGATAAAGAAACGCGCTATCAAGTATTGGCAGAGGTGATGGCGGATGCACAAAATGCAGGCGTGACTAAGCTGGGCTTTGTAAGTGAGCCGAATAACTAGTTTGCAACATCAATGACATTTTTTACTAGTTTAGAACTATATTTAAATGTGATTGCTGTCTATATAAATCGCTCTGCAAGCCAATATATATGAGGCTTGCGGGGCACTATTTTAATCATGATATTTAAAAAGCATTAACAATTAACACAAAAAAATCAATTTTATAATTTTAGCAAGCCAGTAAATACTGCCCCAAAGTGTTTAGTTAGCCAGCCAACAGCAACTAAACAGGAACAGTAATGAACGTACAACAACATAAAATTATGTTAGCAGTGATGCTAGCTTTATCTTCATTTTCTGCGATGACCGCATTTGCTGAAGACAGAAAAGATACAGAAGAGAAAGAGGCGAGTGTCGCTACAGACAAAGCAGATGAATTGCCTGAGGTGAAAGTGCAGGCAGAGACGCCTAACGAGATTGGCTACAAGCCTAAACGCGCATCAACTGCTACCAAAACCGACGCTGACATCATAGAGGTACCGCAAGCGATTAGTGTAGTGCCTGCGCAAGTGCTTATTGATCAGCAAGCACGTTCACTAGATGATGCCATGAAAAATGTGAGTGGTATTACCATGGGTAATAACTTTGGGCATACCGCCGATAGTTTATTTATTCGTGGTTTTGGCGGCGGTTTTTTTGGGCAAAATTCAGGCATATTGCGTGATGGCATCAGGTCACAAACATCTAGAAGCTTTAGCGTTACCACAGACCGTGTGGAGGTGATTAAAGGTCCATCTTCTTTATTGTATGGTATTCAAAATGCGGGTGGTGTGGTCAATATTATTAGCAAAAAACCACTGCAAGAGCAACGTACAGAGGTTAATTTGCAAGCCAATAGCTTTGGCGGTGGTTCAGCTTGGGTTGATTTTTCAACCCCACTATCAAAAGAGGCGGGCTTTCGTTTTATAGCAGAGCAAGAGGGTTCAGAATATTGGCGTAATTTTGGCCATACCAAGCGCACACTGTTGGCGCCATCATTTGCATGGGCGGGCGAAAAGCTAACAGTCAATTTGAATTACGAGTATCTCGATTTTGAAGTGCCTTTCGACCGCGGTACGATTTTTCGTAATGGTAAGCCTGTAGATGTGCCTTATAGCCGTCGCTTTGGTGAAAGATTTGAAGTGATGGATGGTATCTCTCAGCTTGCGCAAGCGCAGACAGAATACGCGTTATCTGACAATTGGAAATTACGTAACGTATTGGCTTATAGCACAGAAGTTAATAGTGATCGTCGAACAATGGTGGGGACGCCAGGTATTGATGCCGCAGGTAATGTGCGGCGAACTGTACAGGGCGTAGATGATAGGCAACGCGATAACTTTTATGCCTCGCTGGATGCACAGGGTAAGTTTGGGTTAGGTTTTACTGAGCACGAAATACTCGCGGGTGTTGATGTTGAGTATTTAAATGCAAAAGACCCCAGTTTTTTCAGGCAGCCTTTGGTGGCTGGTTTTAATGTATTTAATCCAGTGTATGGTGCGCTGCAAGACCCTACTACCATTACAGCAGCGAACACTTTTGCTTGGCAAAGAACTGCCAGTGAAATTGAGAATAAATCCGTGTTTCTGCAAGACTCCATACACTTTGGTGAACAATGGATTGCGCTGCTTGGAGGGCGTTATCAAGAAAGTGAGCAATTTGCCACAAGTCGTAATCTACGGCTGGCAAACCCAGTGGATGTGATTACCAATAATGCAAAACATCAGGTATTTTTGCCGCGTGTAGGCTTAGTTTATCACCCAGAAAAGTGGTTATCTGTTTATGCTAATTACAGCGAATCATTTGTACCTAACGTGTTTAACGCAGACACCGTTGGTACGCTTAGTCCTGAAGAAGGTGTTGTATACGAGGTTGGTACCAAGCTAGATTTTGTAAACGGTATTACGGCCACCGTAGCGCTGTATGAAATTACCAGAGAAAACATATTGGTTAACTCAGGTGGTGTTAGTCGTACAGCGGGAGAAGCGCGCTCGCGTGGCTTAGAGGTTGATATTGCAGGAAAAATCGCAAAAAACTGGGATGTAATTGCCACTTATGCGTATACCGATGCCGAAACAGTTAAAGACCTGCCTACCACTGAAGGTAAACGGTTACAAAATTCAGCCAAAAATATAGCCAGCTTATTTCTAACTTACAAGGTAGGCAGCCCAGCGGCTGGTGGAGAGTGGACACTAGGCGGTGGCGCACGCTATGTTGGCGAACGCCCAGTGGACAATCTTAATACCTTTAACTTAGATGCCTACACGGTTGCTGATGCTTATGCGGCTTACAAATGGAAAGCATGGGGAAAGCTTGCCACAGTGCGGCTAAATGCCAAAAACCTGTTTGATAAAGAATATTACCCAGGGGCAATTGGTGGCGTCATTACTGATACTGGCGGCGGTAGCATCTTTATTGGCGAGCCGCGCCAAGTGTTGTTGCAAGGCAGCTTAGAGTTTTAATTGTAAAACGCATTTCGATAAAAAACTTTCAATTGTTAACGCTAGGTTAACTTATATTTTTTCAGGAGAATTATGATGAAATCAGCAAAACTATCATCCATTATGGCGCTAGGTTTAACGGCACTGTTACAGACATTACCTGCCTCTGCCCACTTTATTTGGCTAGAGCAAGCCGATGGCAAAACCAAGCTTTATTTTGGCGAGTACGAAGGTGGGTTGCGTGAAAAAACAGGTGGCAGGCTAGATACAATTGCCACGCCAGAAGCCATGACTCTGGACAAAAAAGCATTAATAGCAACTAAACGAGACACCGACTTTATTGCTATTGAAGGCGATAATAACCAAGCTGTAAACCAGCCAGTGATTGCGCACGAATTTGGCATGAAAGTGAAAGATTTAACCAAATATTACTACGGTATTGTTAAGCCAATGTATTACGCACGTATCGGCACAGGCAATGCAGAAGAGGCTACAAATCATGCATTGGATATTCAACCGTTGGGTAACAATAAAGTGCGCATACATTTAAATGGCAATGCGTTAAGCAAAGCTAAATTAAAAGTAATGGCCCCCAACCAATGGCTACAGGAGTTGGATGCTGACGAAAACGGTGAGGCGACTTTTAATATGCCGTGGGCAGGCTTGTATGTGCTTGAGGCGATATATTTAGAGCCAAGTAAGGGCAGTTATCAAGGCGATGCTTATGAAAATATTCGTCATGTAAGCACTTTATCATTGCTTAAAAAGTAAGGCTTTTAACTATTTTTATCTTAAGGAAACCACAATGACTACCAAAACTTTATTTACAACATCAATAGCACTATTTATATTTTCTGCTTACATCTTAGCTACCACACCTGATGCTAACGCGGCTGTAAGCAGCTGTGAGATTACAGTGGAATCAACGGATGCAATGGCTTTTAGCACTAAAAATATTGATGTGAGTAAAACCTGTAAAGAATTTACCATTAACCTAAAACACGTGGGCAAATTGTCAAAAGCAATCATGGGTCACAATTTGGTAGTGAGTAAAGAGAGCGATCAAAAAGCGGTGCTTGAAGATGCCAGTAAAGCTGGCTTAGCCAGTGATTATGTAAAAGCCAAAGATGGGCGAGTGATTGCGTTTACCAAAATTATTGGTGGCGGCGAAACGGCAACAGTTAAGTTTGCAGTAAACAAGCTTAATGCAAAAGATGGCTATAGCTTTTATTGCTCTTTTCCAGGCCATGTTTTTAACATGAAAGGTACGCTTAAGCTGGTTTAATTGAATGAATTAAGCCTAGTTATCGCGCTAAGCACGTGCATCTGTTTTCAATAGGGTGCCACAAAAGTTACATAACGGTTAATAAATATTTACTAATAATCATAATACATTACCAATAAACCAAGCCAGCCAGTGAGTGTTGCTCAAGTAGCCAGCCAATGATAGTTATCATAGGAAGCGCACGATGCAAATTAACAAACACCATTCACTGGCTTTATTAGCCGTATTGACCATTTTAAATACGCCTGTTTTTGCTGAAGATAGCGATTACTTAAAAGAAGTGGTGATATCTGCCACCCGTACCGAGCAAGATATTAACGATGTAACAAATACTGTTACAACAATATCAGCTGAGCGCATACAGCAACAAATGCCAGCAGACATAAAAGATTTGCTTAGATACGAAACAGGCGTATCGGTGCGTGCAGAGCCTAATCGTGCATCTGGCGTGTTTCGTCCCAACGGTCGCGCAGGTAACGAGGGTGTAAATATACGCGGGCTTGAAGGTAACCGCGTATTACTACAAGTGGATGGCGTGCGTTTGCCAGCCATTTATGAAAGCGGGCCATTTGCAGCAGGGCGGGGCGATTATATCGATTTAGAGGCGTTTAAGAGAGTAGAGATTTTACGCGGGCCTTCATCTACTCAATATGGTAGCGATGGCTTGGCTGGTGCGGTAAGCTTTTTAACCAAAGACCCAACTGATTTATTAACTTTAGGTAAATCTTGGCAAGCGGCATTAAAGCTTGGTTATTCATCAGTGGATAATAGTTGGTCAACGGTGCCATCTTTTGCCTATGCTAATGATGTGGTGGAGGCCATGCTGTTGGGTAGTTTTCGCCAAGGTAAACAAACTGACAACATGGGCGATAACAACGCACGTAACGTAAGCCGTACCACACCTAACGCTGCAGAAAATAGATCGGATTATCTTCTGGCTAAAGTGGTGCTTAAGCCACATGAAAATCACCAACTTAAATTAACCATTGAAAACCTCGATAGGCGCGTAGATACTAATGTGCAGACTTTTTTTGGCGACCCATTTGCCGCAGCTACGTTAACAGGCGTTAAGCTTAAAGAAGATATTACACGTCAGCTATTTAAGGCTGATTACAACTACACAAATACTGCTAATAGCTGGTTTCAGGTTGCTAAAGCCAGCTTATATAAACAAGATTCTGAAAACAGTCAGCTTGGTTTAGAAACGCGCTCAGCCAATCCTTTGCTGCGTACACGTGATACTGACTATGTAGAGGACACGATAGGCGGCAGCTTGCAGCTTGAAAGTAATTTTGGTGACGCAGTAGCGCACCATCTTGTCTACGGAGTTGATGTCAGCAGCACCGAAGTATCGTCTTTAAGAAAAGGTTTTAACAGCAGTGGTGCAGCTTTTGTACCCAGCAAAAATTTTCCAGATACCGATTACAAATTATTTGGCGCTTTTTTACAAGATGAGATTAGCTTTGGCAAGCTAAGTGTGATTCCTGGTGTGCGCTACGATAGTTTTAAGTTATCACCTAAAGCTGATGCTTTATACCGCATTAACAATACCACTGCACCAGCCACGCTTAAAGATTCTGAAATTTCACCGAAGCTGGGTGTGATTTGGAAGCTAGATCCCATGGCAAATTTATTTGCGCAATACGCCCATGGCTTTCGCGCACCACAGCCAGTACAAGTAAATGTTGGTTTTTCTAACTTGTTAATTGCCGACCCCTACACTACGCTGGGCAACCCAAATTTAAAACCAGAAACCAGTAATTCGGTTGAGCTGGGTATGCGCGGGCGCAGCAATACCATTCGCTATAGTGCCAGTGCATTTAAAGGAAAATACAAAGACTTTATTGCCAGCAACGTGTTGGTGCAAGCCAATGCGGCACCTACACCAGATATATTTCAATCGATTAATTTAGCTAGCGTTGAAATTACTGGCTTTGAGCTGCGTGGTGAATGGGCTTTTATTGAAAACTGGAGTACATCTGCTAGTTATGCACACGCAAAAGGTGACTCAAAAGAAAACGGTGTAACAGCGCCATTAAATACCATAGACCCCGATAAATTAGTGCTGGGTTTACGCTACGACAACAATGCCAAATATGGCGCCAGTGTGTTTGCAACTATTGTAGAAAGAAAAGACCGCAACCCCAGCCCAGCTACCAGCTATACCTCAAACGGTTACGAAGTGTTTGATATGACTGGCTATTACCAATTTAACGAAAATGTAAGTATTAATGCAGGGCTGTTTAATGTGTTCGATCGTAAATACTTTGCTTGGGCCGATGTGCGCAATTTATCACCGACCTCCACCACTATTGATGCTTATAGCCAACCAGGTCGTAATGCGACCGTAAGTGTTAAGTATCAATTTTAACTATAATTTAAAAGGACAAATAGGATGTTAAAACCTCAGTATTTAATTTTAGTCGTGGCATTAGGTTTTGCGGCCTACACCACTATTGCGCAATCAGAAGACGTTACAGGTAACAGCGGCCACCAAGCAGCATCTGAAAATAATAGTGAGCGGCAATATACATTTGCCTGGAATTTTAACGACAGCTCAAATTTAAAGCCACGTGGAGGACAATCTAAAGGTGTACCTGTAACGCTAGATAAACAAGCCAGCCCAGAATGGCTGAAGCTTCAAGAAGCTAATATTAGTGATGTAGAGCGTGATAGACGCGCCATTTTAGCGATGGTAGGCCAGTACAAAGTGAGCTTTGATTTTATTGAGGTGGCAGGTTTTACAGATCATTACCAAGCTAAATCGCCTTACCAAAGCTGGGCCACTGAAAAAGTGTATGTGCTGGCAGATAAAAGTGACTTTATTTCATTACAGCATATTTTGGTGATGCAAACAGTAAATAAAGACGGCACTAAAAATCCACCGATGGTAACCAAACATTGGCGGCAAGATTGGCAGTATCAGCCTAAACAAGTACTTAATTACAAAGGATACAACACATGGCAGGCTGAACCCGTAGCTAAGGCACTGCAAAAAGGCGCTTGGTCGCAAACTGTGTACCAAGTAGATGATTCTCCGCGCTATGGAGGCGTGGCGGCATGGCAGCACATGGGTAATTTTTCTAGCTGGAACAGCCTAGAAACGTGGCGCCCGTTGCCACGCCGTGAATACACTGTGCGTGACGATTACCAAGTGTTACTGGGCAATAATCGCCATATTATTTTGCCTACAGGCTGGGTGCATGAGCAGCAAAATAACAAAGTAGTATTAGATAAAAATGCAAAACCAGATGCTAAAACCCCAGTGATTGCGCGTGAAATGGGCTTTAATCGGTATGAGCGTATTAAAGATTACGATTTTACCTTGGGTGACACCTATCTTAAAAATACCGAGCCATTTTGGTTTGAAGTGCGCAAACAATGGACAAATTTAAGTCAAGCAAATAAACCTATTCACTTACGCGCATCTGCCGACAAAGATGGCTTATACGTGCCGCTATTTAGTTATGCACATGATTTAAACGAAGGAAAAAAAATTGCAATGCCAGAAATTGCCAGCTATGCTAAAAAATCGGTGAGTGACTATTTGGCTAAGGCAAACGACCCTCAGGTAAAAGCGAGTTACTAAGTATATTGTAGTAAAACAAGCACCTTAAAAGATTTATTTACAGCAAAATTTGACTGTAAATAAATCTTTTTTTAAATACTTATTTATTACTGATAACGCAGCGCCTCTATCGGGTTAAGTTGTGCTGCTTTTTTTGCAGGGTAAAAACCAAAAAACACGCCAATACTGGCAGCAACGCCAAAGGCAATCAGTACAGAGTTAAGCGAAACAATCACTTCGGCTTGGGTAAGTTTTGCCACACCCAATGCCCCGCCTACACCAATGGCAATACCGATTAAACAACCTACAATTGAAATCACAATCGCTTCTAGTAAAAACTGCAGCAAAATATCGCGTTGGCGCGCGCCTATGGCCATGCGAATGCCGATTTCTCTTGTACGCTCAGTCACTGAAACAAGCATGATATTCATAATGCCAATACCGCCCACGAGCAGAGAAACAGAGGCAATGGCGCCTAATAATAACGACATCGTGCGTGTGGTTTCGGCGGCTGAGTTGGCAATGGCGGTTAAGTTACGTACTGAAAAGTCGCTATCCATGCCTTCGCGAATATTATGGCGTTGGTTAAGTAAGCTGTTTAAACCTTGCTCAACCATAGGCATCACGTTATCAGATTCGGCTTTTACTAAAATTTGACGCACGCTGCCTGGCAATTGGTTGCCGAATATTTTGCGTTGGGCGGTGGTAAGCGGCACGATGATCATGTCATCTTGGTCGCGGCCATCTAAGCTTTGACCCTTGCTTGCCAACACGCCCAACACGACAAATGGGCTTGATTTAATCCGCAGTGTTTTACCTATTGGGTCAATATCTGCGCCAAAAATATTGTCAGCTACCGTTTTGCCAATCAGCGCCACGCGCATGGCTGAGCGAATATCTGAGTCTGAAAATACATAACCATCGGTTAAATCCCAAGAGCGCACTTCAAAGTAGCCCGGGGTGGTGCCAAGTACGTCGGTGTTCCAGTTGTTACTGCCAAACACCACTTGCGCTTTGCCCATGGTGACTGGCGCCATACCAAGTACACCGTCAAGCTCACCAATCGCATCTGC
>JANMNC010000149.1:0-7694 GCA_031373695.1 Methylotenera sp.
ACCCTTGCCATTACCGCAAAAGCTGGTAAATATAAGGCAGAAGGCCGCCCCATTATTGGCTTGGCGGCGGGTGAGCCAGATTTTGACACGCCACAACACATAAAAGATGCAGCCATTGCCGCCATAAACGCAGGCTACACAAAATACACGCCTGTTAGCGGTATACCCGCGCTAAAAAAAGCGATCGTTAATAAATTTAAAAATGAAAATGGCTTTGATTACGCTATTAACGAAGTTATTGTGGGTGTGGGCGGCAAGCAAACTATATTTAATCTTTGTTTGGCGGTGCTAAACATTGGTGATGAAGTCATTATCCCCGCGCCATATTGGGTAAGCTATGCCGATATTGCTTTAGTGGCAGAAGCAGTACCTGTGATAATAGAATGTGGCATAGAGCAAGGTTTTAAGCTTTTGCCAGCGCAATTAGAAGCGGCCATCACACCCAAAACCAAAATATTCATGATTAACTCGCCATCTAACCCCACTGGCGCGGTATACAGCTTGGCAGAATTACAAGCTTTGGGCGAAGTGCTACTTAAACACCCGCATGTGTTAGTGGCTACCGATGACATGTACGAACATGTGAATTTAACAGGCGATAAATTTTACAACATACTCAACGCAGCACCTGCTTTAAAAGATCGCTGCATTGTGCTTAATGGCGTTTCTAAAGCGTATTCAATGACAGGTTGGCGCATTGGCTATGCCGCAGGCCCTGCTTATATTATTAAAGCCATGGAAATCTTACAAAGCCAATCAACAAGTAATGCAACTTCTATTTCGCAATATGCGGCAGAAGCAGCATTGAGTGGCTCGCAAGAATGCATTAAACCGATGGTAGCTGCGTTTATTGAGCGCCATCAATATGTTGTAGACCGCTTTAATGCAATGCCTGGCCTTAGTTGCTTAATGGCGGGTGGTGCGTTTTATGCCTTCCCCGATGCACGCACTGCTATTAGCAATTTACACAAAACAGGCAAAATTGGTGCAGCAACCGATATGGCACTGGCCGAGTATTTATTAGAAAGCTTCGATGTAGCCGTAGTACCAGGCTCAGCGTTTGGTGCAGAAGGCTATTTCCGTATTTCATTTGCAACTTCAATGGATAATCTGCGTAACGCCTTGGACAGAATTGAAAAAGCGCTTAATTAATTACTTTAATTAAATATTAATTATAAAAAAAGACCTTTAATAAGGTCTTTTTTTTAAAGTCTTTTTTTTAAAGTCTTTTTATTTAAGGTTTTTTATTACAACTACTTCTTATCGTAGCCTTGCACAGTCACACTGCCATTATTTTCTAATATAGCCAGCTTAATGTCTTTAATCTCAAAATAACCAGATTGCCTCAGCGTAGAATCCAACTCATGACGCGTTAACTTTGCTTCGTTCATTACCTCTTCAAATAGCTTGCCTTTGTGAATTAAAACCTGCGGCCTGCCATCTATAATTTCCTCAATTTTTTTACTTTTAAACGTAACTAAGCCAACTAAATAATTCACCACAACCAATGTAGTGGCCGAAATTAGGCCACCAACCAGTGAATTGTCACCTGCATTCATCGAGTTTTGCACCGCGTTTGACAATATAAGCAGTAGCACCAAATCAAAAGGCGAAAGCTGACCAATTTGCCTTTTACCTGTTAAGCGCAGCAGTACAATTATAAAAATATAAACAACCAAGCCTCTTAGTATTAACTCCCACCAAGGCACCGACATCGTTAACATGGCTACCTGCTTTCTGTTGTTTTAAAAGTTAAGGTTACTTGTCGCCACCAAATAATTGTTTAACCGAATCTAATGCACCTGCAGCCTTAATGCCAATGCTAGTGCCAACACCCGGCCCTAAAATGGCTGTACCAGCGGCAGCACCAAGCAGTGCCGCTTTAGAAGGCAGCAGCACTGGCTTATCTACGGTGCCAGAAACACTAAGCGGAATAGCAGCCAAACCTATGCTTCGCTTCACTTCAACCGCAATAACACCATCTAATTGCTTACTTGGTTTAACTTTAACTTGCCCCGTTGCCATCAGCAAACCAGAGCTAATTTTAAGATCGCGCAAATGATATTGCTTGCCAGACATATTTAACAAACCAGAAAACGCATCAAATTGCGTTTCACCGCCACTTTGGCTTTGCTTAACCAATAAGCTGGCCACTTTTACTAAATCTAAACCGTGCAAAACGCCATTATTTACCTTGAATTTAAAATTGGCTTGTAAGCGTTGTGCTAGCTGGCTGGGTGTTTGTGCTGATGCCGAAAAATTTCCACCGCCAAATAAACGCCCACTTAAATAAACTGATTGGCTCACCATTTTGCTAGGCTCTTTAATCGATAAACTATCCACATTTAAATGGCCACTGGTTTTCCAATGAGTGACACCTTTATTTTCTTGCCAGCTAAGCACGGCATCTCCGCTCAACTTTCCGCCATAAAGCCCAACATCCATTTTAGGTATCGTCAGCTTGCTGCCTTTAAGGTACATTTCAAATGTCGCTTTATCAATTAACAATGGCATACCAGCTGGAAGCGTCCATTTATCTGCACTTACCGTAATTAAATGCGCGTCACCATTTGGTTTTATATCTGCTTTAAGCTTGCCGTCTAAACTTTTTATCATAGCAGAAGCCAATTGATTAGCCTCAGTCAGTAATATTTCAGCACTGATGGTGGGCAGTTTGGCATCAGGCCAAACAAACTGCATTTCATCAATATTAATTTGGCGAATATTGATTGCGGCCGTTTCGCCAGAATCTGATTTTTTAGTAGATAAAGCAGAAAAAAACGCTAAGGCTGCTTTTTTAATAATCGGTTTAGTGATAATTAAATCAATTTTTTTATTGGCAGAAAATAATGAGCTTAATGTAGGCACAATTACTAACTCCTCAACCACCATTTCTTTACTATTACCAATCACAATACTGCTAGCAACAATGCGTGGGCTGGGCAAAAAAGAAATATTACCTTTAGTAATCACTACTGGCACACCAAGCTTATCAGCAGTAATGCGTTCGGCCTTGCGCAAATATGTATCTGTAGAGATTAAAAAAGGCACAATAAATAGCACGCCAATGCCAAGGCTAACCCCAATTAATATTTTTTTAGTTTTTTTCATCAATTAACCCGCAAATTATGTCGCGTAACGATTGACCAAAAAGCACTAAGCCAGTATTATCACGCCTTCGTAAGTGTAACCGATTCCTCGATAGCTCAGTTGGTAGAGCAACGGACTGTTAATCCGTGTGTCCCTGGTTCGAGCCCAGGTCGAGGAGCCAAATTTTAAAAGCCTTGCAGCAATGTAAGGCTTTTTTGATATCTAGCTCACTGTAGCTAAATCGTGATCGTTGGACACACACTCTAGTGGCTCGGTTGGGGTCGTAAGATGTTCAGGTGCAAGATACACACATCAATCCATCATCGCACTTACTTTTTTCCGATCTAAACCTATAGGTTCTGTGCAATTAGTTCAAACCTGCCCTAGTAATGCTAATTTTACTAGATAGTAAGACTACTAAAAGAAGCTACAGCTAGGCTACAGACACACTACACGTATAGTTTTGTAGGTGATGTTGTAATTCTCAATTAATGCTTATTTTATTTGAAGTTTTTCTTATCCAAAAATTATAATACTCACGAGAAACAATTAAGAAAAACTCTTTCATCTCTTGGCTAGAAAATAAATGCTGAATATTATTAATGGTGTTGCGATAATTGTCTTCAAGTATATCGAAATGCCTTCTCAACTCAACAGTAATCACTTTAGCAATCTTTTGTCTTATGTTAATTTCGTACTCAGAAGCGCCAACTTTCTTCATAGCCTCTGTGTAGTGGAGTAATGACCAATTCTCTGCATCAGAGAAAAACTCTCTGCCAATGCCATCCCATAATTTTATAAAATCTGCTTTTTGGATGCTCAGTTTTAAAGCTTGCTCATCATCAATTTCTGTAAGAGATTTGTTCGCGTTGCCCCAAAACTGATAGTACTCTCTAGCTAATTTGATGCAAAAATCCTGATCTTGCCTATCCAAATTTTTTATCACCTTGTTTACTGCTTGGCGATAAGATACCCCGCTGATGTCTATGCCATAGAGGTGATGGGTAAGCTTGATTAAGTAATATTTGCTGTCATGAATACAGTCTTCTGTGGCATTACTCGATTTAAGGCAATTGATATAGGATTCAATGGAGCTTATTAAATTTACACCGACATTAAGTTCGCTACTTATTTTTTTAGTCAGATCAATTAAGTCATCATTATCAGACAAAGTGGCTTTAACTAATATGTCGCAGGCATATTGCTGATCATGAAACATTTCGACTGCCTTGACTAGCCCTATATATCTCTTGGCCTTGGATGCAAACTTCGATAGTTCAATTAGATTTTTATTAGTTAGTGTCATTGATTAACTTTTTACTTTTCATTTCAATCAAGATTTATTAATACGTTAACTAGCATATCATGTGCCATTAATTTGTGCACAAACAAATACTCATAACATATTGATTAATATATACATATATTATATAAAGGCGATTATTGTTAACATTAATGTTGGATAATAAACATGAGCGTTAAGTTATCAACAGTAATAATCGTGAAAATATAGACAAATACTGATGATATTTAACGATTGAAGGCGAGCGCGTATCGGTAAATATTAAAATCCCTGCAGCAATGTTGGGCTTTTTTGTTTTTGCTAAACTATAACTAGACCATGGTTTAAAAGCAAAACAATAAAATAATTCACTGCCTATTATTGCCATCTGTTCTTGTCTAAAACACTCCAACCATTTTGCTAATACTCAAGAGCAAGCTTGCCAGAAGATGAATCTACAAATAAAACACCGTTAGGTTTACGAGGCAAAGCTTGAAAGTGTTATTTTTAATTGCCTCAACTGAGTTTTATGATTTTTAGGCTGAAAACCAAGGTGCAGAACAACTAAATTTGCGTAACAAATAACTATTATCAAACAATTATAATGTTGCAGTAACTACATTGCACTGCATCGGCCATGTGTAAATTAGGTAACACGAACAAAAATGGCAGCCAGTATTTACTAGCCGCCTAGTCTTCAAATATATGTTTACCCACTAATTTGGTTATTTAAAAGCATGCCCTAGCACCCGCATATATACTGCCTTGCAGGGCATGTATTTTGTGTTGTATTTAGATACTGTTATATAATTTAGGCTTGATTAACAGCTAGCCAAAACATCAGGACAAAATGAACACATCGATTAATATTGCTCTGAAAGTACCATTCAACGAGAAAGACCAAGCCAAATCGCTGGGCGCACGTTGGAATGCAGAAGCTAAGCACTGGTATGTGCCACAAGGTGTTGATGCAACACCTTTTGAAAAGTGGTTTACATCTGCACCGAATCTTGCACCTACTCAATCTGCCGCCAAACCCTTGGCGCATCAAAGTGTAAGCGCGCAAAGTGTGTCTATTGACGATGATATAGATGCCATAAATGCAAGATTGCGCGATGCTTATGAATCAATTGAAGATAATGCTGGGTTTTAAAATAGGCAAATTATTGTATGGCTGGCCGTAAGCATCACAATGTTTATGTGATTGAGCTATCAAAAGACGTGCTGTTTGAGGGCAAGTTTAAAAAGTGTAATCCTAATTACATTAGTGGCAAACGCTGCGTGTATGTTGGCATGACAGGCTTAGACCCAGATGTGCGGTTTGACAAGCACAAGGCTGGTATTCAATCTAACCGATACGTGTTGCAATATGGGCTGCACTTGCTACCCGACCTGTACGAAGGTTTTAACCCTATGACTTATGATGAGGCTGCTGCCATGGAAGTTGAAATTGGCATTGATTTGCGTAGCGCGGGCTTTGGTGTTTGGCAAGCTTAGCGCCTATTAGTTAAGCCTAATTGGCTGTATGGTTCACTTTAGCAATCGCTTATAATATTTACTATGACCAGTATAAAACCGCCAACAGTAAACAACAGCGCAAGCGAACCAGTCAGTGCCACCGCTTTTAAACAGCCCAAAAATCCTTTACATGGCATAACGCTAGAGGCAATAGTAACGGCCTTAGTAGCGCATTTTGGTTGGGTAGAATTAGCTGAACGCATTACTGTGAATTGTTTTAGAAACGACCCTAGCATTAAATCTAGCCTAAAATTTTTGCGTAAAACGCCTTGGGCGCGCGATAAAGTAGAAAGTCTTTATGCTTTTATGCTACGCGATATTAACTGCAAAAATGAGTCATCAATATTGGCACATCCATCACAATAAATCTGCGTACTAAAAAATGCTCTGCAATATGCATGTATATTGACTTACAGGGCAGCTGTTTTAATCATTAAACACTGATTAAATTTGATATTGGCGCGACTCGCGATTTTAATATTTTATGGTGGAGAAAAGCTATGTGCTGCTTACACAAGCTACTGAGCAAGGGCAGCCAATTATCCACAGATTAAAGCAAACACCCAGCCCTTAGTTAACGCTGCTATCATTTGCGCAACGGGTCTAACAAGGCCGATAAGCCGTTATGATCAATTGTTTGCATCAACTCAAGCAAGCGCCCTATTTCACCCTTAGGAAAGCCTTCACGCGCGAACCAGTTGAGATATTGACCAGGCAAATCCGCAATAAAGCGACCTTTGTGCTTACCGTAAGGCATGGCAGTGGTTAGCAAGCGTTGTAGGTCATCGGGGTGCATGCTGTAATATTGAATATAGGGTTATTAAAAGCTTACTTGCAATAAGTTATGCATGCCAGTATTGACTCGTTTACGCATATTTTATTATTACTTCAATAGTAGAGATTTTTTAGCAACAACAGCACCATTTGCAGCTGTAATGCAAAAAATAAAGATGAGTATAATAAAATTTAGGTAAAAAAATGGCCCTGTTAAGGGCCATTTCAAGAATTACAATTTTGTAGTTCTAGCTTACTTAAGCTTTTTGGATGTTTGAGGCTTGTTTGCCTTTAGGACCATCAGTCACGTCAAAACTAACGCGATCATTTTCTTTCAAACTTTTGTAGCCACTATCTACGATAGCTGAGAAGTGAGCGAATAAATCGTCACCGCCTGCATCTGGAGTAATAAAGCCGAAGCCTTTTGAGTCATTAAACCATTTTACAATACCTGTTGCCATAATCTTACTTTCATACTTTAAAAAAGGGAGGCACCCTAAAAGTTTGGGTTTTTAAAATATTACTAGTTAGATAACTACATTATTTAAAAATTCAAACGCCTAATGCGCTTTTTACGTATTTATATTCTGCGTGTCAAGCAATATTTAAACAAATTTGTAAATAGTTAACAATTTAGCAAGTTTTATAATAGTTTAGATTGCTTAATATCGCCCGCAAGACTATACTGCGCCAGCGTTTGGTAGTGTATTCGCGATTTGTTGTTTTTAAATTCACTATTCCTAATTTTTGCTGTTATCTTGCAGTAGGTTAGTTTGGGTCTTAACTGGTTATTGGAGCAATGTATGGCTAAAGAAGAGTTAATTGAAATGAATGGTGTGGTAGATGAAATTCTGCCAGATTCGCGCTATCGCGTAACGCTTGAGAACGGCCATAAGTTAATTGCTTACACTGGCGGTAAAATGCGTAAAAACCATATTCGTATTTTGGCGGGCGATAAAGTGGTATTAGAGCTTTCACCGTACGATATTAATAACGGCCGTATTACCTTTAGACATATTGAGTCTAAAGC
>JANMNC010000167.1:0-1548 GCA_031373695.1 Methylotenera sp.
ACGCCTGTGCGGCGCGTAATTTCTGCCGCATTGCGCGTTAAAACGTTGTATGTACCGCCGCCAACTGTGCCTATGCCTAAAATTCCAACATTAAGTTTACCTACATTTAATTGCTTCAAACTAATGCTCCATGTTTTTTTCTATATTGTTCTAAAAATCTGGCTATGCGTTTAATAGCCTCAGTTAAATCATCGATATTAGGTAAAAATACCACTCTAAAATGGTCTGGTGTTTTCCAGTTAAAGCCTGTGCCTTGCACTAGTAGCACTTTTTCTTCTAGCAATAAATCCAAAATAAACTGCTGGTCGTCTTTAATAGGATAAATTTTTGGGTCTAACCTAGGAAACAAATACATGGCCGCTTTTGGTTTTACACACGTAACACCAGGAATAGCCGTAATCAACTCATAGGCTAAATCGCGCTGCTTGCATAGGCGGCCAGAAGGCGCAACTAAATCATCAATACTTTGATAACCACCGAGGGCAGTTTGTATGGCTAATTGGCCAGGTACATTGGCACATAAGCGCATAGAAGCCAACATATTCAAGCCTTCTACATAATCGCCAGCATGACTTTTCTCGCCAGAAATCACCATCCAGCCTGCCCTGTAGCCGCAAGTACGGTAATTTTTTGATAGCCCATTAAACGTAACAAACAAAACATCTTCTGCCAGAGATGCCATCGACACATGCTCGGCCTCATCATATAAAACTTTGTCGTAAATTTCATCGGCATAAATCACCAAACCATGTTTTCGCGCAATAGCAATGATGCCTAAAAGCGTTTCACGCGGGTATAACGCACCCGTTGGGTTATTTGGGTTAATCACCACAATAGCGCGGCTATTTTTAGTTACTTTAGATTCAATATCAAGCAAATCTGGCAGCCAACCTGTAGCTTCATCACACAAATAATGTTTGGCCGTGCCGCCTGCAAGCGTTGCTGCAGCTGTCCATAGTGGATAATCGGGCATTGGCACTAGCACTTCATCGCCATTATTTAGCAAGGCTTGCATGGCCATTACAATTAACTCAGAAACACCATTGCCGATAATAATATCGTCTACCGTTACACCCGCAATATGCTTGCTTTGGGTGTAATGCATAATGGCTTTGCGCGGCGCAAACAAACCTTTGCTATCGGTATAGCCACCTGCATCACCCATATTGCGAATCACATCTTGCATAATCTCTTCGGGCACTTCAAAGCCAAAAGATGCTGGATTACCAATATTAAGCTTAATGATGCGCTGGCCTTCGTCTTCCATTTGGCGCGCGCGCTGCAAAACTGGGCCACGAATGTCGTAGCAAACATTAGCAAGTTTGTTAGATTTATTGAGTTGCTGCATGAGGCTGGCGCTTTATTGCTTTAAAAGCAAGTTGGTTAAAGACCATATTTTACATTAGAATAAGCTATATCTTCAATCGTAACGCCATTTAAACTAGACGCTTTAACCAACTGTGAAACTGCATTTAACTACCGCTGAAAACAACTTTTTAATTACCGCTTATGGCATGGGTGATGATGGGCAATTTATTGAAATAAATC
>JANMNC010000027.1:0-23030 GCA_031373695.1 Methylotenera sp.
TGCGTTGCCTGATAATGTCGACTCAAGCTAATCTGCCGATATCAACCCAGAATAATCGGCTAAATATCCATAAAGTATTATTTCTAACAAAAGCCATGGCTTTTTAAACTCTTGTTACGCCAATGTGGCAGAAAAAATCAAAGGCCAAGGTGAGCAATTTGTGATGATTAACGCCGCAGACGCCGATATGCGTGGCATTAAAGACGGCGCAAAAGTACGTGTGTTTAATGAGCGTGGCGCGTTTGAGGGCGATGCGCGGATTACAAAAGATGTGAATCCGGGGATTGTGGTTGCAACGCTTGGTTATTGGCGCCAGTTAAATAAGGGAACGGTGAATTGTATTAGTTCAGCGGAGTTTGGGGATATGGGGCATTCGACTACGTTTTCGGATAACTTGGTGCAGGTGGAGTTGGGAAGTTGAACTTTGGATGGCTGAAAGATAATAATGAGTATGAAACAGGTAGCTTATTAATTTCAGCATTACCATCGTATCAACAAGCTATAAAAGAAGTTGAAAGCTCTGCTCTGCAAGATGGAAATTGGTTTTATCCGCTGTATGTTAATAATAAATTAGTAGATAGATTCCAACTTCCATTAACACATAAAATTACTCATAAATCCAAAATTGAAAGTAATGACTTTTTAGAGTTCATGTTGTTTTATTTCGGATGGTTAAATGGTCAACGACTAAATCCAGAAGGGTGGGGGCATTTAACAAAAACTTCTATTAAACCGGGTTCGCTCACCGACTTTCGAATTAATAAAACAGAAATGCCAAAACTATTAATTCTTGCAGAAATTTATTGGGCAATAAATCAAACAAATAAAGAACTAATTGTTTTAATGTCTAGTGCTTTGCATTGGTATTTATTTGCACATTCATACGAAAGGTATTTTGAAAAATTTATGGCCCAATATATGGTTATTGACACACTATGTAAAATTGCGTCGTTGCAACTAAACAAAAAACTGCCTAACCACACTGAGAGAATCCAATTTTTAGCTAATGAAATCAATCTACATTGTCCAACATGGGGAGTTGTTAATGGAAAAAGCTCAGCTATTTCTGAGATTCGTAATCAACTCTTTCATGAAAGCAGGTTTTCAGGCAGTCCTATAGGCTTTTCTTATAGTAAATTTCCAATAGATATATTAACTCAATTAGAAGCTTTTAATTGCCGTCTTATTGCTGCATTAATTGGTGCAAAAGGTATTTATAGCAAGTCAAGTTGTGAAACTATGCAATATCACAGCTTTGATGTGGATTGAAACAGGTCGCTTTCGCGCGACTGGCGAGTTACTTTCTTTTGCTTAGCCAAAAGAAAGTAACCAAAGAAAAGGCTACCCCCTACCGCTACGACTTTAATATTATGCCCTGCGCTGCACTCAAAAGTTGGGCGCTGCGGAACTCGCCCTAACAAGCCACATAAAGCGTGGCTTGTCGCGGTGCTCAAACAGTCCTCGCTCAAAACCTCCCCACTTTTGTGTGCAGCGCAGGCGCGGTAGCAGGGGAGTTTAAAGTCAAAACCATTTCAGGTTGCGCCATTGATAGTTTCATTTACTAATCTCTCTCGTTTCGTCATACCAGCGTAGGCTGGTATCCACACATGGATGATGCTTAGCTTGCTTATTTAAAATCACTAATCTTACAAACCCCGTCATTCTGAGACTAAGTTTTATCTGGGCGAAGAATCCAGAACTTTGATATTTAAAAGCTGGATTCTTCGCTTTGCTCAGAATGACGGGAGGGGTGTTTTTTACTTTTATTTACGCTATTTTACTTCTCCTTAACATCTTCACCCAAATAATATTGGTAAACTATTTGCGCTTATGTACGTTAGCTAACAGAGGCAGATTTTTTGTTCATTTATAATTAACTTGTAAAGTTTAGTTTTAAGTAGCTAAGTTTTTGTAAATCCACGTATTTTAATAAAAGGTAAATAATATGCGTAATAAATTAGTAGTTGGTTCTGTATTGGTGGCATTTGTATTAGGCGGTTGTGCCAACATGACAGAGACGCAAAAAGGCACGGCTAAGGGCGCTGGTATTGGCGCTGGTGTTGGTGCGGTTGTAGGTGCTATTGCTGGTAAAGGCAAGGGCGCGGCAATTGGTGCGGTTGTGGGTGCTGGTGTTGGTGCGGTGGCTGGCAATGTGTGGACTAAGCGCCAAGAAGAGCAAAAACGCCAAATGGAAGAGGCAACGGCTGGTACTGGTGTTGCGGTAACGCAAACTGCGGATAACCGTTTGAAATTAGATATTCCTAGTGATATTTCTTTTGCGGTAGGCCGTGCAGATATTCAATCTAACTTTAGAACAATTTTAGATACATTTGCTACAGGCTTGGTAAGTAACTCTGCTAGTAATGTGACTGTGATTGGCCACACTGATAGCACGGGTACCGATGCAGTTAATAATCCTTTATCGTTGAATCGTGCGGCTAGCGTGCGTGATTATTTATCATCACGCGGTGTAGCTGCAAGCCGTGTGACAATTGATGGTCGCGGTTCACGTGAGCCTATCGCATCGAATGATACGACTGCAAACAAGGCAAAAAATCGCCGTGTAGAAATTTTTGTGGCAGAGCCAGCACCAGTTGCTGCTGCGCAATAATTAAGTAAAATTTAACTTAAGTTGGCAATAAAAAAGGGCGTTAAGCCCTTTTTTATTGCCATTAAATAATACCAATAACCAATATTAAAATGGTAAAAATACTGCGGTAGCCAAGCTTTGCATCACACGCGATATTAATCGTTGCGATTTTTCGGCCAGCGTAATTGCGTATAAATCGGTGCGGCCTATCATTTTGCCAAATTCGCGCTCAAAACTTAAATTGTGGTCTTTATCACTTATTTCATTACTAATTAAATACAGTTTGCCCGTTGCATCGCGGGCGCTAGAGAGTTTCCAGGCGGCAATTTCTATGTTGCGCGCCACATTGTAAATATGTTGTGGTTCTATTTTATCGGTTAAATAAAACTCGGTTTTATTACCATGCGCTTTTAGCAGCATGGTTTGTATACCAACAATAAAAGGTAGTACACGGTCACCTTGGTAATTGGCATCAAACGCTAAAAAAATAGCTTCAATACCTTGTTTATTATCAAGTTCTTTAAATTGATAATGATGTTGCGGCTGGCCTTCGAAAACCCATTCCACCATTTTTTCTGCATTGTCAGAGGTGCTTTTAGCTAACTCGTGCGGGTTACGTTTGTATAGTTTGGTCATTAAATGACGCAAACTTTGCGTGTTTTCAAACAGCTCAACATCGGCCATGCGGTCGAAATCGTTTTTTAAAACTTGGTTAGCCGAGCTTCTATCACCGCGCTCTGGTATAGGTTTGCCCTCAATAGCTGTATTGGTAGCGCAAGCACACAACAAGCTGCTTAAAACTAGCAAGCTTGCTAATTTCATGCAAACAGCTCAACTTGTTTTTGTATTACACGCAATTTTGGAAATAAAATACTAAATGTACTGCCAACGCCTAACTCGCTACTGATTTCTAGCTTGGCCTGATGGCGATTTAAAATATGTTTAACAATGGCCAAGCCCAAACCTGTGCCTCCTGTTTCGCGGCTGCGGCTTCTATCTACCCGATAAAAACGCTCAGTAAGGCGACTAATATGTTGCTGATCGATACCAATACCAGTATCGCGTACACTAAATACGGCTTGGCTATCGCGCAATTGCCAAGTAATAAAAATGTCACCACCAGCAGGGGTGTAGCGTATGGCGTTAGTTACTAAGTTACTAAATGCACTTAGCAACTCTTCTTGCCCACCCTTTATACTTAAGTGCTCATCTACCTCTAATTGAATGCGGTGTTTAGATTTTGAAAGTGTTTTACTTAAGGCATTTGCATCATTTTGAATTTGTTTAAGCAGCTTGCTCATGTCAATTTCAATGTCATCTGGGCTATTTGTGTTGCTTTCTATGGTCGATAAGGTCAGCAAATCCTCAATAATGCGGCGCATACGGCTGGTTTGATCTAGCATCATGCCAAAGTAATTTTTAATGCTCTCTGGCACAGCGCCATCCATATCACCAAGTGTTTCTAAAAAACCACCCACCACAGTAAGCGGTGTGCGTAGCTCGTGAGATACGTTGGCAATAAAATCGCGCCGCATGACCTCAGTTTTTTCTAGCGCAGAAATATCACGACAAATAAGCAGTTTTTGCTTGGTGCCAAACGGTATTAGCTGAATTTCGAGTGTAACTTCTGGGTTGCGCCACGATTTTAATTTAATCGGATCGCTGTATTCTTGTGCTTGCAAATAGGCAACAAAATCACCATGACGTACTAGGTAATTGATGGGCTGATTTACGTCTTGGCTTAAATTAAGCCCTAATTGCGTCTCGGCTGGTGGGTTGCACCATTCAATTTCATTGTCACTGTTTAGCACCACAATACCATCTGGCAGTGCACTGGCGGCATGCCTAAAGCGCTCTAGCGCCGTGCTTAGTTGGGTTTGGCTACGGGTGTTTTTGCGCTGCTCTTGATACAGCGTGGCAAATATATCTTCCCAAATACCAGTACCGTTAGGGATTTGATTTAAAACAGGTTTATTGAGCCAGCTGTGCAGTTTGTGCAGCCAGTAAATATGCCCAATAATGTAAATAGCTAGGCCTGCAGCAAGCACAATAAGTGCACTTACGGCATCATTAGCTGCCCAAATAATTAGGCATATTAAGCTTAAGCACAAGCCTAACCAAAATGCGTTCCAACGGATATCTTGCACGGATGCTAACTCAAAAAATTGGTGAGCTTATTATAGCTAGCTTTTATAATAGCAGTACTTTTTACTGCTTTAATTTATCGCAATATCTAAGTTTTAATTAAAGGCACAAGGCTTAATTAAAACTTAGATTAACTTAAAATAAATTTAATTGGTTTGGGCCGATAATCGGTAACCAGAGCCACGCACTGTCTGAATTAAATCTTGGTGGTTAGAAACGGTTAAAGCGTTACGCAGGCGTCTAATATGCACATCCACTGTGCGGTCTTCTACAAAAACGCGGTCACCCCATACTTTATCTAGCAGCTGACTACGTGTGTGCACGCGCTCTGCGTTGCTCATAAAATAATGTAAAAGCCTAAATTCAGTAGGCCCTAAATCAATATTAGCGCTATTGCCGGTTACACGATGGGTAGTTGGATCTAGCAATAATCCTTGAATTTCAATAGGGTCATCTGTCATTTGTGGCGCACGGCGGCGCAGTACAGCTTTAATGCGTGCGTTAAGTTCGCGTGGGCTAAACGGCTTGGTCACGTAATCATCTGCCCCTACTTCTAAACCGCGTACTTTGTCGTATTCATCACCGCGAGCGGTTAGCATAATAATGGGTATGGCTTTAGTAAGGCTATCCGATTTTAAGCGGCGAGCGTATTCAATTCCGCTCATACCTGGCAGCATCCAATCAAGCAAAATTAAATCGGGCATGGTGCTACGTAATAACTCTTGCGCGTGTTCTACGCTTAATGCGCGAATAGCGTTGTGACCCGCTTGGGTAATGTTTAGCGCAAGCAGTTCCTGTATCGCTGGTTCGTCTTCTATTACTAAAATATTTGCTGGCATTCTAAAATTCCAATCACTTTTATGTAAACTTAGGAGCAACGCTATTTTGTGACTTTAATATGACATATTCATGACAAATTTTAAATGTTTATTTGAAGGAATTTTTTGGTGAATTAGTTGATCGTTTTATTTTACCTGACCATAAATTTGCAATTTTGCGTAATTGCCATTTTAAGCAATTTGTAACACTATGTAGTTTGTTTAAAGTGCAATCGTTACCATTGAGTATCAATCAAACATTTTGGGGTTGGCATGGCAGATTTTTTATCGAAAGAATACATTACCGCAAAACCAGATTTTAACCGTTGGTTAGTGCCGCCAGCAGCGCTGGCAGTGCATTTATCTATTGGTATGGCCTATGGTTTTAGTGTGTTTTGGAAGCCGCTAGGTAATGCTTTAATGGGTGAAGATGGTAAACCATTAGTGGCCTGCGCGGCAGGTGCAACTACTTTTGGCGATAAATTAGCAGGTACTGCAAAGGCCTTGTTTGCTACCGATTGCAACTGGACGCAGTTTGATTTAGGTTGGATGTATACCTTGTTTTTTGTTTTATTAGGTTGCTCTGCAGCCTTGTGGGGTGGGTGGTTAGAGCGTGCAGGGCCGCGTAAAGCAGGTTTGGTCTCTACATTGTGCTGGTGCGGTGGTTTACTAATTTCTGCTTACGGTGTTTATGCCCACCAACTTTGGATGATGTGGTTGGGTAGCGGCGTAATTGGTGGCATTGGCTTGGGTTTAGGTTATATTTCACCAGTTTCTACGCTTATTAAATGGTTTCCTGATAGACGTGGTATGGCTACAGGTATGGCCATTATGGGTTTTGGGGGTGGTGCCATGATAGGCTCACCACTAGCCACCAAATTAATGGGCCACTTTGCTAGCGTTGGCAATGTAGGTGTGTGGCAGACATTTGTAGCGCTGGCCGCTATCTATTTTGTGTTTATGCTGTGTGGCAGCTTGGGTTATAGAGTGCCGCCTACCAATTGGAAGCCTGCAAATTGGACGCCACCCGCCAAGCAAGCCAATACTATGATTGCAACACGCCACGTACACTTAAAAAACGCACACAAAACACCGCAATTTTGGTTGCTATGGTTAGTGCTGTGTATGAATGTTTCTGCTGGCATTGGCATTATTGGTGCAGCTGCGCCTATGTTACAAGAAACCTTTGGTGGCGCACTAATAGGCCAAGTAGATGCTTCTAATCAAAGCTTAGGTTTTGCTGATATTAAAAAAGATGAGGCGATGACCGCCGCTGCAGCCGCAGTTGGTGCAGGTTTTGTTGGCTTAATTTCACTGTTTAATATTTTTGGCCGCATTGGTTGGGCTACCTCTTCAGACAAACTTGGCCGTAAACGCACCTACTTTATCTTTTTTATATTGGGCGCTATTTTGTACTGCACCGCAACCTATGTGGCTGGCTTTAAATCGCTAAGCTTGTTTGTGGCGTGTTTTTGCGTAATTGCCTCTATGTACGGCGGCGGTTTTGCGACAATTCCTGCTTACTTGGCCGATATGTTTGGCACACAATTTGTAGGTGCAATTCATGGCAGGCTTCTTACGGCGTGGTCTACAGCAGGCATTTTAGGGCCTGTAGTTGTTAATTACATGCACGATACACGGCTTGAATCTGGAGTGCCGTTTGACCAAATTTATGCGCCTATTTTTGTAGTGCTGGCTGGCATGTTGGTGGTGGGGTTCGTCGCCAATTTATTGGTTAAACCAGTGGCCGAGCAGTATTTTATGACGGATGCAGAGCTAGAGACTGAGCGCAAAATAAGCCATGAAAAATCATTGCAAAACGGCGCAACTGATGCCGTATTAACTAGCAATACCAATCAACATCCTATGTGGGTTAAATTGGCTTGGGCTGCAGTATTAATGCCCATTAGTTACGGTATTTGGATGACGGTACAAAAAGCTTGGGGTTTATTTAATTAAGTGACTTTGCAAGATGACGAATTGTGTCACTCAACATCAGGTAAAATAGCGTTTTTTGGCACAAAGAGAATCAATTGAACAAAATTAATATCAATTTAGATGGCACAGGCAAAAAAATTGGCGTGGTGTTGTCGCGTTTTAATAGCAATATTGGTGATGGTTTATTAGCCGCTTGCCACGCAGAGTTATTGAAATTGGGCGTTAAAAATGACGATATTCGCATTGCTACTGTGCCTGGCGCATTAGAAACCCCGCTAATTTTGCAACACATGGCATTAAGTGAGCGCTTTGATGCCTTGATTGCTTTAGGAGCTATTATTCGTGGAGAAACCTATCACTTTGAAGTGGTAGCAAATGAATCAGCACGCGGCATTTCAGAGGTTCAGCTAAACACAGGCGTGCCAGTAGCTAATGCAGTTTTAACTACAGAAGATGACGATCAGGCGCTAGCAAGGATGCATATAAAAGGTGCAGAAGCCGCGCAAGTGGCTATTGAAATGGCCAATTTGGTACGCGCGTTATGAACGACAATAAAGCCGAAGTTAAAGCGGTTAAAAAACCTAAAACTAGCCAGAACCGTCGCAAATCGCGCGAGCTGGTTTTAAAAGCCGTTTATCGTGGCATGATAAATGCTAGTGAGCTAAAGCAAGTCATTTTGGATTCAAGAGAAGATCCAGAATTCATTAAAGCAGATGAAGCGTATTTTAGACAATTGTTAGAAGGCGTCACAGGCAAAATTGCCGAATTAGATAGCCAAATTTCAACGTTTATTGATAGAAAAATCGAAGAACTCAGCCCAGTGGAGCACGCAATTTTGCGCATTTCATCTTATGAGCTGATGTTTGATTCAACTATTCCTTATCGCGTGGCAATTAATGAAGGCGTGGAATTAGCAAAACTGTACGGTGGCATTGATGGGCACAAATACATCAATGGTGTTTTAGATAAAGTGGCTGCAGCTGCAAGGCCGCAAGAGTTTAGGCGCTAGTTTACATTGACCAAATAGCCGCTCAGTCAAACTAACAAAGTTTAGTCATACAAAAAGTGAGAGGTTAAGATTTGCAAAAAGTAAGCTGGAGATCAGACTGGTTGTTAGCAGCTGTGCTATCACTTGTTTTTTTGTTTTTAAGCGGCACTGCTGTGCTACAAAGCTTAGAGCGCAAAGCTTATGATATTGGTGTAAATGCGTCTGAGCGCGATGCTGGTAATCAAATTGCCATTATCGCAATTGACGATGAAAGTATTGCCAATATTGGTCGCTGGCCTTGGCCGCGTGATGTACAGGCCAAAATGTTAGATAAGTTGGCTGCTGCTAAACCCAAAGTTATTGGTAATACCGTGTTTTTTTTAGAGCCACAGCTTGATCCAGGTTTGGCTTACATTAATCAAATATCCGATTTTGTAGCAAGCTCAAGCAGCTTGGCTATCGACCTAGACACACCGCAGCTCAGTGCCTTAATTGCAGAGGCACAATCTAGCCTTAATGCCGATGCTAAATTAGCCAGCAGTATTAAGGTTGCCAATAATGTGGTGTTAGCCATGCCTTTTGTATTGGGCGAGCCTCTAGGCAACCCAGATAAGCCCTTGCCAGCTTATGTCACAAAAAATGCAATTAGCAATGTTATAGATTCAGATGCGCGGCCTATACCCAGCAATGCAGGGTTTCCTCCTATTGCAATCGTGGGTGAGAGTGCTGCTGCCATCGGCCATTTAAATGCCAGCCCAGATATTGATGGCGCCATTCGTGCAGAGCCGCTGGTGTTGGCTTATTACGATCAATTTTATCCTTCTATGGCGCTGCAAATCGCCGCGCAATATCTCAATATAAACACAAAAGAAATTAAAGTACGTTTGGGTGAGGGTGTTAGTTTGGGCAGGCTTAATATCGCCACTGATAATGCCTTACAAATGAATACTTTTTTCTACGCAGATAGAGCAGGAAAGCCTGCATTTAGTGTAGATTCATATTTTGATGTGTTAAATGGCAAAATTCCAGCCGAAAAATATGCAGGCAAGATTGTGCTGATAGGCGCTACAGCAGGCGGTGTGGGCGATAGCCAAATTACACCTATATCGGCCAGTATGAAGCCTATCGAAACCTTGGCGCATTCTGTAGCCAGTATATTGAATGAAGATTTTTATATTGCACCTCACTGGGCGCGATGGCTAGAGTTAGCTGCTTGGCTATTAGTGGCTTTATATTTAGTTTTGCTGTTTCCACGCCTTAAAGCGGGCACAGCAGCCTTAATTACCATTGCTTTATTATTGGGCTTAATGATTGCGCATTATGGCTTGATGACCCAAAAAGGTTGGTGGCTACAGCTAATGATGCCAGCAGCCTTACTAGTTGTGGGGCATGCGCTTCTAACCACTAAACGCTACCTAATGACTGAAAAGGGTAAGGAAAAATCTGATGCTGACTCTGCTGAAAGCAACCGAAATTTAGCGTTAATGTTTCAAAGCCAAGGCCAATTAGACATGGCGTTTGATCGCTTTAGAAAATGCCCGATGGATGTAAGTGTGATGGATGGTTTGTATAGTTTGGGCTTAGATTTTGAGCGAAAACGCCAATTTAACAAAGCAGAAGCAGTGTTTGCTTACATGTCTAACTATGATGCTAAATATAAAGATTTGGCGCAGCGTATTACACGCTCTAAACAAATGGCTGAAACCATTATTTTAGGCGGCAGCAGTGGGCGCAGTAATGAAAGCACACTAGTACTCAATAGCGATGAGATTGAAAAACCGATGTTGGGTCGCTATCAGGTAGAAAAAGAACTTGGCAAGGGCGCCATGGGTGTGGTTTATCTGGGGCGCGACCCAAAAATAAGCCGTGTGGTGGCTATTAAAACCTTAGCTTTATCAAACGAGTTTGATGCAGATGAGTTGGCAGAAGTTAAAGCACGCTTCTTCCGCGAGGCAGAAACAGCGGGTAGATTGAACCACCCAAATATTGTGACGATTTACGATGCGGGTGAAGAACATGATTTAGCGTTTATCGCGATGGAGTTTTTAAAAGGTGAAGATTTAGCGCCATACACCAAACCAGACAAATTATTGCCAACAGCAAAAGTAATTGATATTGCGATTAAAGTAGCTAATGCGCTTAATTATGCGCACGATCAACATGTAGTACATCGCGATATTAAGCCATCTAATATTATGGTAGAGCTTGATATTGGTTTAGTAAAAGTAACTGATTTTGGTATTGCACGTATTACCGATGCCTCTAAAACTAAGACAGGCATTGTTCTTGGCACTCCTAGTTACATGTCGCCAGAGCAGTTATCTGGCAAAAAAATTGATGGTAGATCTGATTTATTTTCGTTAGGCGTTACCCTGTATTCTCTTTTAACAGGTGAGTTGCCATTTACTGCAGATTCTATGGCGGCACTTATGTACAAAATTGCTAATGAGGCACACACTGATATTCGCCAAATCAACCCTGAGCTGCCTGAAATTTTAGCCATGATTGTGAATAAATTGTTAGAAAAAAATATTGAAAATCGCTATCAAACTGGCAAGCAAATTGCCGATGATTTAAGTAAATGTTTGGCAAAGGTAGTAAAAGTATGAACGTAGCAGATGCAATTAAAGTAGTGCGATTAACAGATGTTGGTTTGCTTCGAGATCATAATGAAGATGCGGTTGCGAGTGATTTATCGATAGGGTTATTAGTGCTTGCAGATGGCATGGGCGGCTACCGTGCGGGTGAAGTGGCTAGCGAAATTGCAGTGCTAACGCTAACTGCAGAAATTACAGAAGCAATGCGCAAGCATGATGCTAAAAATAAATTGCTGGTAGGGTATTTGCCAGAATCGCAGATGTTATTAGATGCAGTGGCTAATGCTAACGCGGCTATTTATCAAATATCTGAAGAACAACCGCAATGTGCTGGTATGGGCACCACACTAGTGGTGGCAATTTTTGCCAATAACAAGCTGGTTGTTGGCCATATTGGTGATTCGCGCATGTATCGTTTGCGGGGCGAAACGCTCACACAAATTACAGAAGATCATTCTTTATTACAAGAGCAACTTAATTCTGGATTAATTACCCCAGAACAAGCCAAAGTGTCTAATAATAAAAATTTAGTGACACGTGCTTTGGGTATTGATCCAGAGGTGGAGTTAGAGCTGCAAGAGTTTGATGTTGAGGTTAATGATTTATATTTGATGTGTTCTGATGGTTTAAGTGATTTAGTTGAAGACGATGCGATACTAAAAATATTGCTAGATGCCAATGGTAATATTGAGTTTGCAGCAAGTCAGTTGGTGCAAGCAGCTAACGAGCAAGGCGGTAAAGATAATATTTCGGTTGTAATTGCCATCACAAAAAAAGCATTTACGTCGAAAAAAAGCTGGGTAAAAAATTTATTGGGTAAAGTTAATAAACCCAAACACTAAAATAGTTAAGGTAAATTATGGCAAAGCTGCATTTTTTGTTAGATGGTAATTCGCTAGGTGAATTTACGCTGGATAAAGAGCGTATGACCATTGGGCGACGTCCAACTAGCGATATTCATATAGACAATTTGGCTGTTAGTGGCGAACACGCAGTGGTTGTAACCATTGGCGAAGACTCTTTTTTAGAGGATTTGAACAGCACTAACGGCACTATGGTGAACCACAAATCTATTAAAAAACATGTGCTATTGCATAATGATATTATTGAGTTTGGTAAATATCAGCTTAAATATATTAATGAGACGCAAGCTAGCGCGGCACCTGCAGATAGTTTTGAAAAAACTATGATTATTCGCCCAACAAAAGCCGATATGAATACAGAAGCTGGTATCAAACAAGCAGCGCAAGCCAAGACGGATAGGCAATCACCAATTATAGTGGCTGAAGCTAATCAGGTAATTTTAGATAGGGCTGCCGTACCAAATCAGATAGAAATGTTGGGCCGGTTACAAGTGTTAAATGGCAACAGTGCAGGCAAAGAGCTGTTGTTAAATAAAGCCATGGTCACTCTAGGCAAGCCAGGCGTGCAGGTAGCTGTAATAACCAAAAGGCCGCATGGATATTTTATTACGCATGTAGAGGGTGAAAATCACCCCGCTGTAAACGGCCACAGTATTGGCCTGCAGGCGCATTCGTTAAATGATCATGATGTTGTTGAGTTAGCAGGCACTAAAATGGAGTTCTACCTAGCTTAGTTTATTAATGACTCATTTAATAAAATAAAATGCACACACCCGAACCCATTAACCTAGAGCCAGGTAATCAACTAGACATGTTGAATCAGCTGGAGCGCCTCAACTCTATTGGCGTTGCGCTATCTGCCGAACATGACAGCAAGCGCTTGCTAGAGATTATTTTGCTGGGTGCTAAAGAGCTTACAAATGCCGATGGGGGCACACTTTATACCGTAACAGATGACGCGAAACTCAAGTTTGAGATTCTGCGTAATTTAAGCCTAGATATTGCTATGGGCGGTACAACTGGCAAAGAGATTCCTTTTCCGGCGCTGCCTATCTATAGTGAAGACGGCAAGCCAAACCTCAATATGGTAGCGGCTTACAGCGTTGCTAATGCTAAAACTGTTAATATTCCCGATGCCTATTTAACCGAAGGCTTTGATTTTTCTGGTACTAGAAAATTTGATGAAAAAATGGGTTACCGCTCGCAATCTTTTTTAACGGTTCCCATGAAGAATCATGAAAATGAGATTATTGGCGTACTACAGTTAATTAACGCGGTTGATCCACATACTAAACAAATTATTGTGTTTTCTGAGGCGCACCAGCGCTTAGTAGAATCTCTAGCGTCGCAAGCGGCAGTAGCGCTTACCAACCAGAATCTAATCAATGGCCTTAAAGATTTATTCGAATCATTCATTAAATTAATCGCAGATGCTATCGATGAAAAATCCCCCTACACAGGCGGCCATTGCCAACGTGTGCCAGATTTAACGATGATGCTGGCCAATGCGGCCATTAATACTGATGTAGGCGCGTTTAAAGATTTTAGCATGACCGAAAAAGAGGCTTACGAGCTTAAGATTGCCGCATGGTTGCACGATTGCGGTAAAGTGACAACGCCTGAATCGGTGATGGATAAAGCAACCAAGCTAGAAACTATCTTTGATCGTATTCATTTAATTGACCAACGATTTGAATTGCTAAAAACCCAGCGTGAAAATACGCATTTGCGCAAAGCGATTGATGATGTGCGAAATGGTAACCCCGTTAACCCCAGATATTTAGAGCATGGTGTAAATGTCATCAAAAAGCAGCTAGATGATGATAAAAACTTTATACGTAAAGTTAATTTTGGCAGTGAGTATATGAAGCCAGAAGATATACAACGGGTAAAAGATATAGCTAATTATGAGTATATGAATGATTCAGGTCACTCGTTAAAGTTCTTAAGTGAAAATGAAGTCTATAACCTCACCATTGTACGTGGCACATTAACTGCAGAAGAGCGCATGGTGATTAATAATCATATTGTGGTGACAATTAGCATGCTAGAGGCGCTGCCATATCCAAAAGATTTAAGACGTGTACCTGAGTATGCGGGTGGGCATCATGAGCGTATGGATGGGCAAGGTTATCCTAAAGGTTTGATACGTGAACAAATGTCTATACCCGCTCGCATGATGGGCGTGGCCGATATATTTGAAGCATTAACTTCTAAAGATAGACCTTATAAACGCGCAAAATCACTTTCTGAATCATTAGCAATTTTAGGTAAAATGAAGCTAGATAATCATATCGACCCAGATGTGTTTGATATTTTTGTGCGAGAAAAAATTTACCTGCGCTACGCAGAAAAATTTTTAGATCCTGAGCAAATCGATAACGTAGTAGAGGCCAATATTCCTGGCTATATGCCGTAAATTTGGCTGAAACTATTTAGCTAAAAATAGTTGTGCAGCTTTAATAATTTGCTTTAGCGACTGGCTTGAAACTTCGTGAAAGAACTGCCCATTTGGCATTAAGCGAACATTAGGCCCTATCTTACAAAACCCTAAACATTGTATTTCTTCTGTCTGTATATTCAGCTCGTTTTGTTTTAATAGTTGCGTCAGCTCAGCCAGCACTTGCTTGCTACCCCGTGCAGCACATGAGGGGCTGTTTGGATTAGCGCGGTAGTTAGTACACACTAGTATTTTTTTCATCAGTTAACCTCAACAATAAGTTGATTTAGATTTTGGACTAAATCAACATGATGATAACTCTTGTGAGTGACAGCCTTCAGCGCTTAAAACCAAATAGCTGCCTCGCTCGTACCAGTCACCCAATACCCATCGGGTAATTGTATGCCCATTAAGTAAAATTGTATGTTGATGAGGCCTGTGAGTATGCCCATGTATGAATAGTGGTGGGTAGTTTTTCGCTTGCAATAAATGTTCAACTGCGCTGGCATTTACATCCATTATTTGCATAGATTTAGTCGATTTTTCTTGCTCACTTTTGGCGCGTATTTGTTCAATATAAGCAATACGCTTTGCAAGCGGTTGGCTTAAAAATTGTTTTTGCCATGCATCACTACGTACTTCGTCCCGAAATTGTTGGTAAGCTAAATCATCTGTACACAACGCATCGCCGTGACTTACTAAGACAGGTTTGCCGTACAGAGTAAGCATGCTAGGGTCTGGCAAAAGAGTGCAACCAGTCGTTAGGCAAAAGCCATCACTTAATAAAAAATCTCTGTTGCCATGCATTAAAAAAACCTTAACACCATTAGTGTTAAGGTTTTTAAGGGCCGTAATAACAGCATGATGAGAGCCTGTTGCAATGACATCATCGCCAGCCCAGTACTCAAATAGATCACCTAAAATAAACAGTGATTGGGCATTAAGCGCTGTTTCATTACAAAAAGTAATAAATGCTTGAGTAATGTGCGGCCGCGAATCACAAAGATGCAAATCCGATATAAATAGGCAGTGTTCTTTTTGGCGCACAAGATTTTGGCTGTGGTTTTATTAGCAAATAACCGCTTTTTCAATTACAACTGCATCTACTGGCACATCTTGATGGCCCGCTTTGCTGCCCGTTTTAACCGCTTTAATCTTATCAACTACGTCCATACCTTCTGTTACTTTACCAAATACGCAGTAGCCCCAACCGCTAGATGTAGGTGAAGTGTGATTTAAAAAATCATTGTCGCCAACGTTAATAAAAAACTGGCTACTGGCAGAATCTGGAATAGAAGTACGTGCCATGGCGATAGTATATTTGTCGTTAGTTAAACCATTGTTTGCTTCATTTTTAATTTCAGCATTGGTCTTTTTTTGTTTCATGCTGGCATCAAAGCCGCCACCTTGCACCATAAATCCATCTATAACACGGTGAAAAATAACGCCATCATAAAAGCCACTTTCTACATATTGCAGAAAATTTGCAACTGTAATTGGGGCTTTTTCAGCATTTAGTTCTAGCGTTATATCACCAAAGTTGGTTGTAATTTTTACCACGGACTATCCTTAAATATAAAAAATGAATGTTATGCTTATTTGCTTATTTGTTCGGTTAATATTTTTGCACTTTTAATGCTAATGGGTTTAATTGGCACATCGGTATGTCTGCCCAAATTGCCAGTAGGCATTAAGCCAATTTTCTGTATAACATCTAGCCCACTGGTCACTTTACCAAACACACAGTAGCCAATAAGCTCTGGATCTGGGCTGACATAATTTAAAAATTGATTATCGTTAAGGTTAACAAAAAACTGCGCAGTGGCCGAATCTGGATCCATCGTACGCGCCATCGCAATAGTACCAACCTCGTTTAATAGGCCATTATTCGATTCATTAATAATTGGCTCACGCGTGCTTTTTTCAGTTAAGTCACGCTCAAAACCACCACCTTGCACCATAAAGCGATTGATTACGCGATGAAATATTGTGTTCTCGTAAAAGCCATCTTTTACATATTGTAAAAAGTTAGCCACTGTTTTAGGTGCTTTTTCAGGGTATAGCTCTATTGTGAAATTTCCTTGGCTGGTCTGAAACTCTACACTTGGCGCGGCGTGCAAGCCAGCCGCTAAAGCAAGTAATGCAAAATTTGTAGCTAAAAACTTAAAAATAAATTTCATTGTTAGGCAGCACCTTCATAAATAATTTTCCACTGATTGTTTTCATGTAGCCAATACTGACGCTTACGCATTTTGTTTTGCAGGCTAGCACTTTTAAAGTCTTGTTCAAAATTGACAACAACAATAGGCTGGTCAAAATTTGGGTAGCTGAACATACTGATATCGTTAATGGTTACAGATACCTTAGGTTTTGCAGCTTGAATGCCTCGTTTGTAATCTGCCCATTTTTGATAACCACCATCATTATAAAAAAACTTTTTAGAATAATGGCTTAAATAGTCATCAGAATTTTGAGAAACCCAATCTTCACGCCATTTTTCAATCGCATCTTCAAGCGCATTTTGTTCTGAAGATTGAAAATCTGTTTTTTCTTTATCTAGCCACTCAAGGTTATTAGAAATGATGACAGGCGTTTTGCCAGATGACAAAATAGGAGCCAAAGCATTTAAATCTGGGTTGCTTAGCACCACACAGCCATCGCTGGCTCTAGGTGGTCGGCTATAAGTGTCTGTTGGCGTGCCGTGCAGCCAAATGCCATTACCATTTTTATTTTGGTGTTGATCTAGTTCGTTAGGGTAATTGAGTGGGTAAGCGGCATCACCATACATATCTTCTAGCGGTTGCGTTAGTTTTTTGCCAGCAAAATAAACGCCTAACGGCGTACGTTTATCGCCTTGAACCTGTTTACCAGCGCCATTTTTACCAATAGTTACATAATAATCAGCTGCATACTTCAATGCGCCGTCAACTTTTTTGTACAAAAACAGGCGGGTTGACGCAGTATCCACTACAATTAAATGTTCTTGTTCTTCACTTAGTTTTACTAATAAATTTGGTAGTTGTGATATTTTTTTGTCAGACAAGTAATAATCAAGCCGCGTACGTGCTTCTTCACGCAGGCCTTTAATCTCTTCGGCGCTAGTGGTTGATTCCGTCAAGCTTGGGTCTCCAAACGCCTCAAGCGCGCGACCTTGTGCTGATATTAAATCGCCACGAATAAGGTAGGCTAATTTAAAATTGGGTGCGGTACGTATAAGCTCGTTAACCGTAATAATCGCTTGCTTGGTTTTGCCTTGGGTAATTTCCATCAGGCTTTTTACAAGTAAATTATCAATAATACTTTTACCAAAGCGTTGGTTAAGCAACTGATCGGTCATGCTGCCATGATTAAGGGCTGTGGCATTCCAAGGCAAAAATATGCAGCTTGTTACAACAAGATATTTTAAAAAATTCACTATTTTGTTTGACGTCATTTAATTCAAGTATTTTAAATCCAGTATTTCAAGCCAACTATTTCTAAACAATTATTGCAAACTTAATTATCCATAATCAAGTTTGCCAATTAATTAGATGCAACTTCTTCTTCAATTAACCATGCGCTACCCGATTTTTTCAATACTAAAGTTTTATCTGTGCGAATTGGTTTTCCACCAGCTTTGTAAGTTTGCTTAAAACTCACTTTTGCATTGTTACTATCAATTAGTGTTACTTTCTGGTTAGCTAGTTCAACGTTTATGCTTGCTGGTTTGCTGACACGTTCACGTCGTGTTTGCTCCCAAGATTTACGACTTTCGCCTTTTGTTGGTTTAAAGCTCTCAGAATAGCTAGATAAATATTTATCTACATCTTGACTAGACCAAGCACTTGCCCAATTATCAACGGCGTCAGTTACGCTTTTTTCGTCATTGCCAGCAGCAGGTTTTGCCACTTCTACCGATTTCGTAGGCTCTACTTTTTTATCTGCTGGGCGAATTGGCATTGTGCCGTTTTTAACTGGTTTAGCAGGCTCGTTAGATTTTAAGGCTACTTTATTGCCTGTGCCAAACAAGTCTTTAATCATTGACAATTTACTTTGCGCGCGTGAATTACCGTTATCAAGCTGCAATGCCTTGTCATAAGCTTCTGAAGCCATGCGCGCGTAAATATCGCCCAAGTTTTCGTGGGCGGTTGCATAACTTGGGTGCGTTTTTATTGCAGTTTCAAGCGCTTTTTTGGCTTTATCGTATTGCCCAGCATCTGCATACAGTACGGCTAAATTATTGTAAGGCTCTGGTAAATTAGGATATTTGTCAGTTAGCTCAGTAAAAGTTTTAATCGCATCATCACGTTTGCCGCTCTCTACTAAAATAATGCCTTTCATAAACATAGCTTGCGGATCTTTAGGATTAGCTGCCAAATAAGTATTAACGCGCTCAAGCGCTGCGGCTTGTTGCCCTTGCTCGGATAATTGTGAAATATCTTTAAGCTCATCAGCCACTGCTGAAAAACTTGTAAAAGATAAAGCCAATAAAATTTGAACGACAAAACTAGATAGCAAACGGCTGCGAATATTCATTGTGATATACTCAAACGAGTTAGTAAAAACGCCATTCTATCAATTGCATTGCTAACATCCAATAGCCCATTAAGATTTACAGCCAAATAATTGGTTTTTATAGCTAAATTGTGTAAATTAAACATCAAAGCTCACATTTTTTATTTCTATTCATGCTAAAAATTTACAATACCCTCAGTCGCAGTAAGCAAACTTTTGTACCCATTGAAGCAGGCAAAGTGCGCATGTATGTTTGCGGCATGACAGTTTACGATTACTGTCACCTGGGTCATGCGCGTGTAATGGTGGTTTTTGACATGGTATCGCGCTGGTTACGTGCTTGCGATTATGCGGTTACTTATGTTAGAAATATTACGGATATTGACGACAAAATCATCAAGCGTGCTAACGAAAATGGTGAAACTATCGACATTTTAACGCAGCGCTTTATTGAGGCGATGGATGAAGATTCAGCGCGTTTAGGCATCATTCGACCCGATATCGAGCCACGTGCCACCCAGCATATTGATGGCATGATTGCTATGATTTCAGCTTTAATTGAAAAAGGCCATGCTTATATAGCGGCCAATGGCGATGTATTTTACAGTGTGCGTAGCTTTAATGATTACGGCAAACTGTCAGGTAAGTCGCTAGACGACTTGCGCGCTGGCGAGCGTGTAGAAATTGATTCGCATAAAAAAGATCCTATGGATTTTGTACTGTGGAAATCGGTAAAACCTAACGAGCCGAGCTGGGATTCGCCCTTTGGCGGACCTAATAGTGGCAAAGGCAGGCCAGGTTGGCACATTGAATGTTCGGTGATGAGCGCACATCATTTAGGCGCGCATTTTGATATTCACGGTGGTGGCCAAGATTTGCAATTTCCGCATCACGAGAACGAAATTGCGCAAAGTGAAGCCACGCATAATTGCCAAATGGCCAACACGTGGATGCATAATGGATTTGTGCGAGTAGACGATGAAAAGATGTCGAAATCGCTCGGCAATTTTTTTACTATTAGAACTGTGCTAGAAAAATACGATGCAGAAGTAGTGCGTTTTTTCATTCTACGTGCGCATTATCGCAGCCCGCTCAATTATTCTGATATGCATTTAGATGATGCCAAAGCATCACTAACACGCCTATATACTGCCTTACGTGGCCACGAAGTAAGCGCTCACAATATTGATTGGAACCAGCCGCAAGATATTGATTGGAACCAGCCGCAAGCGGCACGTTTTAAAGAAGCGATGGATGATGATTTTAATACCTCAGAAGCCATGGCGGTGTTGTTTGATTTGGCTAATGAGGTTAATAAAACACAATCGATTGAAGCCGCGAGTTTGCTGAAAAATTTAGGCGCGGTGGTGGGTTTGTTGCAGCGCGATGCGAATGAGTTTTTGCAGGGAGGTGTTGTTATTAATGCAGGTGTAGGACAGTTAAATTTAGAAGGTTTGCCTGCAAAAATAACTGGCGCTGGAGCTTCAAGCCAGACGCAATCAACACATGTACTTGGCGAATTCACTCATACCAACAAAAGTATTGAGCTAACGATAGAGCAGCGTTTGGTTGCAAAAAAGGCCAAAAACTTCGCTGAAGCAGATGCTATTAGAAAACAACTTGCTGAGGCTGGTATTATTCTAGAAGATACGCCGCAGGGTACCACTTGGCGTCGCGCTTAATTTAATGGTGCTTAGTTGTATGTATTAAGCTGATATAAATAAACATTCAAACGTATGCCCTGCAGGCCAATATCCATGAGGTCTGCAGGGCATTATTTTTTTGTACGTTTGTTAATAGATATTAAGCGAATTGCTTGCTGATATGGCAGTAGCTCATGACGTGGTTACGGCCATAGTTTTTAGCAGCGTACATGGCTTTATCGGCATGGTTGAGCAGGTCTTCTACCGATTCGCCATTCTCCGCAATACCAAAGCTGGCAGTTAACGATAATGCATTTTCATCCGCCAGCGCAATAATGGTGCTGGCCATCAACTGTTTTAACATATTAGCCATACCCATCGCTTCTGTTGCGTTGGTGTTGGGCAGCAATACCGCAAACTCTTCACCCCCAAATCTGCAGCCTAAATCAGAATCGCGCAAATTGGTTTTGATAAGCTGTGCCAAATTACGCAGCGCGATATCGCCTGCAGCGTGGCCAAAACTATCGTTAATTTTTTTAAAGTGGTCTACATCTAACATGAGCGCGCTAATTGGTTGCTGATTTCGCTTGCAATATGCAAATAAAGGCTCTGCTTTATCGAAAAAAGCACGCCGATTATTTAAGACAGTGAGGGCGTCGGTGCTGGCCATATTTTCGGCATGTTTTTTGGCGAGATCTAAATCATAAGCCAGCTCTAAATTGCCATTAAATGTTTTTTGCAGTAGCACACTGGTAATCATGCAAGAAAAATACATGCAGATAGCTGCAACGCCTACCCACAAGGCTTCTTCGTGGCCTATGGTTAGCAACACGATAATCATGGGGATTAATGCCAGCGAAATAGTGCTCATTTGTAAATAACGCAGCGGACTGTACCAAGAGATTGCCGCACCTGCTAAGCCAATAGAGAAGGTGTTTAGAATAAAAAGTGCGCTTAAGTTATTTTTTGGCATGATGCAGATTAGGCCGACGCTCCATGATAAAAATACTACCAATAAGCTGATTGAATAAGGCATTTCCCATTTTAATACGGCCTCGCCTACTGGTTTATCACGATGAAATTTGGTGATGAGCATAACGCGTATGCAAGCAAGTGAAAGCGTGATGGCCAGCCATATAAGTAGATGCTGCTGATTAGCGCTAGACCATAAAGAGGCAACCAAAAATAAACCAGCCACGCCGCTTAACACAGCAGGTATTAAGCTGTGTAAATACAGTAGCTTGATTTTTTCAATGTGAATGTGCTTTTTCTTTTCTTTCATTGGGCATCATCAATTTCAAGAATTATGGTAACTAACTCAAAAGCTTAAGAGTGTAACATAAGATAAAATACGTCATGTTAAATGGCAAGTTTGGTTGGTATTGCCGAGCTTACAAGCCAGCTTTAATTTTTCATATGGTAATCAAAAATAATAATATCTTTTGTACAATTCAAACTTGGCTGCATATTTGCAGTGCTTAGCTTTTAATTAATACGCTAAAATAGAAGTAATATTATTAACGGAATTATGTAATGCCAGTCAAATTAACCGCCCCACAAGCCGCGTCCCTATTGCCTGTTAGAGGTGTCAATTTAGGCTTTGCACAAGCGCATGTACGTAAACCTAATCGTAAAGATGTGTTGGTAATAACGCTAGCGCAGGGTAGCCGTGTGGCTGGCGTATTTACTAAAAATAGATTTTGCGCGGCACCCGTTATTTTGTGTAAAGATTATTTAGTGCAAAAATCAGGTGTACGCGCTTTGCTTGTTAATACTGGTTGCGCCAATGCTGGCACGGGTGAGGATGGATTGCAGCGCGCCAAACAAAGCTGTGAGGCGCTTGCAGGCTTGTTAGGCTTAAAAGCTAACCAGGTATTGCCGTTTTCTACTGGGGTTATTTTAGAGCCATTGCCAGTGGATAAAGTGATTGCTGGCCTACCTGCTGCGATTGAAAATTTAAATGAAGACAATTGGTTAAATGCGGCTGAAGCGATTATGACAACCGATATTGTCGCTAAAGGTACATCGCGCCAAATTCAGCTTAATGGCAAAACAGTGACGATTACTGGCATTAGTAAAGGTAGCGGCATGATTCACCCGAATATGGCGACTATGCTTGGCTATATTGCAACCGATGCTGCCGTAAGCCAGGCGGCGCTTGAAGCAATTATTCAATATGCCGTAAACAAATCGTTTAATTGCATCACGGTAGATGGTGATACTTCGACCAACGACAGCTTAATTATGATGGCGACTAATTTGGCTGGCAATGCTGAGATAGCAGAAGATGGTGCAGACTTTACGCTTTTACGGGATACATTAACAGAAGTTGCCGTAGAGCTAGCGCAAGCTATAGTGCGCGATGGTGAAGGCGCAACCAAGTTTATGACGGTTACCGTAGATGGCGGTATTGACGAAGCAGAATGCCGCAAAGTGGCTTATGCGATTGCACATTCACCTCTAATCAAGACCGCATTTTTTGCATCCGACCCAAATCTTGGCCGCATATTGGCC
>JANMNC010000174.1:0-1890 GCA_031373695.1 Methylotenera sp.
CTTAAGCTAACACCAAAGTATAACCATTAAAAAAAGTTTAATTAATTAGGAGAATAATATGCATAAAACAACAAAAACAATTGCTCTGGTAGCCGCTCTGGTATTGGCTTGCAGCCCAGTGTTTGCAGATCAAGAAGCTTACAGGATTGATGATTCGCACAGTTTTGCCAATTGGAGTTTGCGTCACGTTGCAGCAAAAACTTCAGGTACTTTTAGTGATATTAAAGGCAACATTCTAATTGATAAAAGCAACCTAGCTAACTCTAGCATAGAAGTTAAAATTAATATGTTAAGCGTGAATAGCAGCCACGCCAAGCGCGATAAGCATATTAAAGAAGCTGATTACCTAGACACCGACAAATTTGCCGAAATGACGTTTGTAAGCAAAAAAATAGTAGCAAAATCTGCCACTGAAGGTGTGATGACTGGCGTGTTAACTTTGCATGGCGTGGCTAAAGAAATGACATTCCCATTTAAAGTATTAGGTTTTGGAACCGACCCTTGGGGCGGTTACAGAACTGGTTTTGAGGCACACACAACGTTAAAGGCCAGTGATTTTGGCTTTGGTTGGGGCATAAAACCTAACGCCTCAGTGGGCGATGATATTGAAATTACGCTGCTGATAGAAGGTGTGAAGCTACCACCTGCCAGCCCGATTAAATAAAACCACTTAAATAAGCCCGCTTAAGAAATTTACTTATATTTTTAAAAATTAACCAGGAGCAGCACATGGCATTAGATTTATTTAGCCCAGCAAAATTAGGCGCTATTAACCTTACAAATCGTATGGTGATGGCACCATTAACGCGTAACCGCGCAGGCGAGGGTGGCGTGCCGCAAGATTTAAACGTGACTTATTATGCACAGCGCGCTACGGCAGGCTTAATTGTGACAGAAGCCACGCCTATATCGGCCATGGCGCACGGTTACCCTGCCTTGCCAGGTATTTATACAAATGAGCAAACAGACGGTTGGAAAAAAGTAGTAGATGCCGTGCACGCCAAAGGCGGCAAAATTGTGTTGCAACTTTGGCATGTGGGTCGTATTTCACACCCAAGCTTGCTACCTAACGGCGCGTTGCCAGTTGCGCCATCTGCAATTAAACCTGCTGGAAAAGCCTTTACATACAAAGGTTTGGTTGATTATGTTGAGCCGCGTGCGCTAGATGTTGCCGAATTGCCAGCGATTGTGCAAGATTATGTGCATGCCACCAAATGCGCGCTGGAGGCTGGTTTTGATGGCGTAGAAATTCACGCCGCCAATGGCTATTTGTTAGATCAATTTTTGCGCGATGGTAGCAATAAACGTACGGATAACTACGGCGGCAGCTTTGAAAACCGCGCGCGTTTATTAATGGAAGTGACTGCGGCAGTAGTGGCAGTGGCAGGTGCAGATAAAACTGGCCTGCGCTTATCGCCCGCTAATCCTTTTAACGACATGCAAGATAGCAACCCCCAAGCGCTATTTAATTATGTAACAGAGCAGCTTAATCAATTTAACTTAGCTTACTTGCATGTGGTAGAGGGCGGTATTGCTGGCGGTGGCGAGGCCAAGCCATTTGATTTTGTAGAAATGCGCAAACACTTTAATGGCAGCTACATGGCTAACTTAAGCTACGACAAAGAGCGTGGTAGCGCCGCCATTGCAAGTGGCCATGCCGATGTGATTGCTTACGGCGTGCCATTTATTGCTAACCCAGATTTAGTAGAGCGCTATAAAACCGACGCACCACTTAATGAAGCCAATTCAAAAACTTTTTATGGTGGTACTGAAAAAGGCTACACTGATTATCCATTTTTAAGTTTATAAATCTACTGTCATCGCGAGCGCGACCCGCAACCTGATTTTTACTGCCATTCAGACGTAAGTTTGAATGGCAGTAATATTAAG
>JANMNC010000045.1:0-6095 GCA_031373695.1 Methylotenera sp.
GCCAATGCCTCTTGCCAAGAGGCGCCAATAGTAGACTTGCTGGTATCTTCTTTTAGCTCAGGCGGTAAATCAGCTACGTCTACACTTTGGCCTGGCGCCATTACGGTTAGCCAATGACAGACGTTTTCTAGCTGCCGAACGTTACCGCTCCAATTTACAGCAGTTAAATAGCGTAGTGCTGCTGCCGATAGCTGCTTAGGCTCAACACCCAATTGAATGGCGCTTTGGGCTAAAAAGTGTTTGGTAAGGTGCGGTATATCTTCGCGGCGCTCGCGCAGCGGTGGTAGCCTTAGTCTAATCACATTTAAACGATGAAATAAATCTTCACGGAAAAGGCCTAACTTCACTCGTTCTTCTAAATCTTGGTGAGTTGCGGCAATCACGCGCACATTAACTTTAAGGGGCTGATGACCACCCACGCGGTAAAACTGACCATCGCTAAGCACGCGCAATAATCGCGTTTGCAAATCTGCAGGCATGTCGCCAATCTCATCTAAAAAAAGCGTTCCGTTATCGGCTTGCTCAAAACGACCACGGCGCGCTGCAGCTGCGCCAGTAAATGCACCCCTTTCATGGCCAAATAACTCAGACTCTAATAAATCTTTAGGAATGGCTGCCGTGTTAATGGCAATAAATGGCTTTTCTGCACGTGGGCTGTGCTTGTGCAAAGCGCTAGCGACTAGTTCTTTGCCGCTGCCAGATTCACCGTTAATAAGTACAGTTGCATGTGAGCGACTTAGCCTACCAATGGCACGAAAAACTTCTTGCATGGCAGGTGCTTGGCCAATAATTTCAGGCGTTTCTTCCATCACTACATTATCAACCGCTTGACGCATACTTTCTTCTACCGCACGCTTGATCACGTCAATGGCTTGATCCACGTCAAACGGCTTAGCTAAATACTCAAATGCACCACCTTGAAACGCCGCCACTGCACTTTCTAAATCAGAATATGCAGTCATTATAATGACTGGAATATCTGGGTAGCGTTGTTTAATTTCGGCTAAAAAATCTAGCCCAGAGCCATTGGGCATGCGAATATCGCTGACTACCACTTGTGGTTGCTCGCGGTTTAATGCATTAAGTGCTTCGGCAACAGAAGAAAAAGTTTTAAACTCTAAATCGGTGCGGGCAAGTGCTTTTTCAAACACCCAGCGAATTGATTTATCGTCATCTAAAATCCAAATTGGTTTCATTGTTTTCTCTTTAATAAATCTAATTTCATATCATTGTGCGCTTTAGCCGCCAACTCGTTATAGATGCTGAATCAAGTTCAGCATCACAACCTGCCCGTCATTGCACTATACATTAGCTGTCATTGGGGGCATGACCCGCAATCTCGTAAATATGCCAGACCCTTAATCAAGTTCAGGGTGACAGTGTTGAGAGGCTGAATCAAGTTCAGCATAACCGTAACTTACTATTGCGCAATATTGGCATGCTTCATTACCGTGCTTTCTACGGGCAGTAAAATAGTAAAGGTGGTTTTTCCTGGCTGACTTTCGCAATCAATCATACCGTGATGTTGCGTAATAAAAGTTTGAGCAAGTGCTAGGCCTAAACCACTGCCGCCCTCACGACCAGATACCAACGGGTAGAAAATTTTGTCAAATATTGCTGCGGGTATGCCTGGCCCATTATCAATAATTTGCAATTTAATGGCCACTCGATAGCGTTTTCTAGAAAGCGTTACTTGGCGCTCTGCCCGTGTGCGCAAGGTTACCATTGCATTGGGTGTGCTACTAGATTGCATGGCTTGTACGGCATTGCGTGCAATGTTTAGCACGGTTTGTATAAGTTTTTCGCGGTCGCCAATTAAATCAGGCAGGCTAGTGTCGTAGTCGCGCTGCACTTTTATGTTGTTGGGCGATTCTGCCAGTAATAAACTGCGTACGCGTTCTAATACCTCATGAATATTAGTTGGCTCATACTTTGGTACGCGGTGCGGCACTAACAGCCTATCCATTAGGCTTTGCAGCCTATCGGCTTCTTTAATAATCACTTGAGTATATTCGCGCAAGCTAGGGTTAGGTAGCTCGTGTTCTAGCAACTGTGCAGCGCCGCGTAACCCACCTAACGGGTTACGAATTTCATGGGCAAGATTACGTAACAGCTCTGAATTAGCTTGCTGCTGAATAAGCATGCGTTCTTCGCGCGCAATTCGTAGCTGTTGATCCATCTGCTGAAACTCTAATAGCAGAGTGGCTTGCAGCATTGCGATAGGGGTAACTGTACAAGTAACAGCAAACGATTGTTGGCGCACGGTAGTTATCGCAAATTCGTGCTCGCGATAGGGACTATCGTTTTTAACTGCGTTATCAATTGCCATTTGCAATATCTCGCAGTGTAAAAAAACCTCTGCAATATTATTGCCTTTAATTTGCGTGGCACTCAGTGCAAATAATATTTCGGCACTGGGGTTTGCGTAAACTACTTGCTGCAATTGGTTAAGCAACACCACTGCGGTGGCAAGATGCTCTAAACCAGAAAAACCTGATGGGATATTTTGAACCATGACTTAAATACTACAGCAATTAAAGAATTACATGGATATAAGCAAGAGGCAAGCCAGCTTTAGTGCTGGCTAAAAAGATTAATACTAGGGTTGATGCTAGTTTTAATTAAGTGCGTTAATTTCTTTGGTAAGCAGGTCAATATTACGTTGATGTGCATCAACTTCCGATTGTAAGTTTTTCATTTTCTCATCAAACTTAGCTACATTACGAAAGGTTTTAGATGTGCCATCAGCATTTTTTTGCTGATAAACCTCAGGGTTAGATTCGCCTTCTGCATAGGCCAATTTTGCTTTGGCCAGTGCTTGTTTTTCAGCATCTAATTCAGAAACTAAAATATCTTTACGTTTGCCATCACGTTGCGTTTGTGTGCCTGCATCTACCTTGGGAAAGCTTGCTGGGGTTGGTGTTTTGGCTGATGGGTTGCGCGTAGCAGAGCGGTTAGGCGCAACGCTATCGTTGCCAAAACTAGTATCAGAAGGCTCTAAATCGAGCTTTTTGCTACCCTTAAGTTTAACGTTAGAGTAAGTGACACGACCGTCAGAATCAACGTGTTTATAGATTTCTGCCATTGCCGAAAACGGCAACATTAACGCAGATAAAATAAAACTTAAAATTAGCAAATGTTTATTCATAGCAATAGTTTAGATGAGACTGTTATAGTTAGCAACGAAGTATTCGTGATTATGGTTGACGGCAATAGCCTGAGCGCTAATAAGTGCGATTTATACAACGTAAAATATGCAGCGATATACCAGCGATAGGCAATAAAAAAGACAGCCCAAGCTGCCTTTTTTATATAAAGTGCAGCCGAAGCCGCACTTTATTGGTGCGTAAACTAAATTAGCAACTGTAGTACATGCTAAATTCAACTGGATGCGGAGTTTGACGAATTTTTGTAACTTCTTCCATTTTTAATGCAATGTAAGAGTCAATCCAATCATCCGTAAATACACCACCACGTGTTAAGAACTCGCGGTCAGTATCTAAGTACTCAAGCGCTTGCTCTAATGATGAGCATACAGTTGGAATCAATGCATCTTCTTCTGGTGGAAGATGGTACAAGTCTTTAGTTGCTGGCTCACCTGGGTGAATTTTGTTTTGTACGCCATCTAAACCTGCCATCATCAAAGCAGAGAAAGCCAAGTATGGGTTAGCGATTGGATCTGGGAAACGTGCTTCAACGCGACGTGCTTTTTCACCGTGAACGAATGGAATACGAATCGCAGCAGAGCGGTTTTTAGCTGAGTAAGCTAATTTTACTGGCGCTTCGTAATGTGGCACTAAGCGTTTGTAAGAGTTAGTACCTGGGTTAGTAATCGCGTTTAATGCGCGCGCATGTTTGATAATGCCGCCAATGTAGTACAAAGCGAAATCACTTAAACCCGCATAGCCATTACCAGCGAACAAGTTTTTGCCATCTTTCCAGATAGATTGATGCACATGCATACCAGAACCGTTATCACCAAACATTGGTTTTGGCATAAATGTCGCTGTTTTGCCGTATGCGTGAGCTGTGTTTAACACAACGTATTTCAATAGTTGAGTCCAGTCAGCGCGTTGTACTAATGTGCTGAATTTAGTACCAATTTCACATTGGCCAGCAGTAGCCACTTCATGGTGATGCACTTCAACAGGCACGCCCATGGCTTCTAGTGTCATACACATAGCAGAACGTACATCTTGCAATGAATCGACTGGTGGCACTGGGAAATAGCCACCTTTAACACCTGGACGATGGCCTGTATTGCCACCTTCAAATTTTTCAGATGATGACCATGCGGCCTCTTCTGAATTGATTCTAACTGAGCTGCCAGACATTTCTACAGACCAATTAATTGAATCAAAAATGAAGAACTCTGGTTCTGGACCAAAATAAGCAGTATCGCCTAAACCAGTTGATTTTAAATAAGCTTCAGCACGTTTTGCTAAGCTGCGTGGGTCACGTTCATAGCCTTTACCATCAGTTGGGTCAACCACATCACACGTTAAAATCAGTGTTGGTTCGTCCATAAATGGGTCAATATTGGCAGTTGAAGCGTCAGGCATCAATTGCATATCAGAAGCTTGAATACCTTTCCAGCCTGCGATTGAAGAGCCGTCAAATGCGTGGCCTTCAGTAAATTTTTCTTCGTTAAACGCAGAAACCGGCACGGTTACATGTTGTTCTTTACCGCGAGTATCGGTAAAACGAAAATCAACAAACTTGATGTCGTTTTCTTTTACCATTTTCATTACATTTGCAACTGACATTGCTATCTCCTAGATATTTAAATACCGACTTAAATGATGGGTAACGAGTGTTATAGATTATTACATTAATTTAACCGTGTTATTTTAGCAGGAACTGTGCCAGTGAAAAATAGCAAAAAATGCTTTTATGTCATTCACTTAGTAAATAGCCACAATATAGGGCGCACACAAAAAATGCATAACACCTAAATATGCACTAAAAAAGTGCACTACGCAATCACGTTATGTTATTTGTTTTAGCGTTATAATTTTACGCAATTAAACCTATGTTAGGAGTTTGCAATGAGTCGATTAGAAGATATTTTAAATGTGGCCAAACAGCGCGCAACAGCAAAAAATTTGCCTTATACAGGTGAATTAACGCCAAAAGAAACATTTAATGCTATTGAGCAAGCAGCAACTTCGGTAATTATAGTAGATGTGCGCAGCCAGGCGGAGCTAGATTTAGTTGGCCGCGTGCCCAATGCCATTCATATTGAATGGGCTTTATACCCTGGCATGGTGCCCAATGTAGACTTTGCAAGTCAACTGCAAGATGCAGTTAAGCAAGATAAAACCATCGTGTTTATGTGCCGCACTGGCGGGCGCAGCCATAATGCTGCAGTGCTAGCGCACCAGTTGGGTTACCAAAGTGTGTACAACATGGCAGAAGGTTTTGAAGGCGAAGCCAACACCATGAAACAACGTACATTGATTAATGGATGGAAGCATGCTGGCTTGCCTTGGACTAACTAAAGCATGACAGACAAGTATGCCGAGCCCTTAAATAGTATTGACCGCTATGCGGTCGTGGGCAACCCTATTTCGCATAGTAAATCGCCGCTTATTCATGCAGCATTTGCCAAACAAACTAAGCAAGATATTAGCTATGAATCAATTTTGGCGCCTTTGGATGGTTTTGCAGACACAGTTAAAGATTTAATTACGCAGGGCTATAAAGGCGTAAATGTCACCGTGCCATTTAAGTTTGAGGCGTTTAATTGTTGTGATTATTTGAGTGAACGCGCCCTTGCGGCTGGGGCGGTAAACACCTTGTTTTTTAAAGATGGCAAAATAAACGGCGATAATACAGATGGTGCAGGTTTAATTAGTGATATTAAGCTTAATTTAGGGCATGCCCTGCAACCGCAAGGGTTGTCCCCGCAGAATATACCAGCTGAAGCTGGTTACTCATGCCTGAAAGGCGCGCGGGTATTGCTTCTTGGGGCAGGTGGTGCAGCACAAGGCGTTTTGTTGCCGCTATTAACAGCACAACCTGAAAGTATTACGGTTGCAAACCGCAGCCTAGAAAAAGCCCATTTTATGGTGCAAAAATTGGCTGCAGAACAT
>JANMNC010000087.1:0-1609 GCA_031373695.1 Methylotenera sp.
TTCAACTGCCACTTGGCTAGGTTGGTAAGTATCTATCACTTCAAACAAGCCATCTAGAATTACTTTGAGTCTAGCTGGCAGCTCTTCTCTGTCGTCTTCACCTTCAACCATATTTTTTTTAGCACTTGCGGTTTTTATAACGCCACTGGTGACATAAACTATTTTTGCATTGGTTTTTTGGCTATCTATTTCAATCACACCAAAGCCTGTAAGCCTTAGGCCAGGGTCTATTCCGAGAATTCTCAACACAGACACACTAATCAACTTTAACGTTAAATTTAAGTAGCAATTTTGGCAAGTAATCGTCAAGATTTTCAATGTGCTTGTCTTGAAGCTCGATTAAGTTAAAGTTATATTTTTTATAAATTTCCTGTTTAACTTTTTTGCGCTCAAGGTATTTAGCGTCGTTTTCTAAACCCCAATACTCAATGTAAACTTTATCCCCTGAAGGTATGTAAAAATCACAAAAAACATCTTCCTCTATTGGTAATTGACGCTCATATGCATGCGCAACACCAGACATATAAAGCCAGTTATCAATTAGCATTTCTCCTCTTGATCGAACTAAATGACCATCGGTAGCACGCATATTGGCTGGATATTTATTTCTAAACTCACCAACTTCTTTCTCTACCTGTTTGTTTTTCTGAATTTCAGTTTTCGATTCAGGCTGCAAAAACTCATTAATAGCTCGGGTCAGCACTCTGGATTTCTCTATCCCTACAGGCCATTTTATAAAAGTTTTTTTATCCCTACCTACTTCAACTTGACCACACAACTTTGCACCTAAATCAGTCGTAACCCAGCCATTTTCTTTTTTATCGATCCAACCTAATTCCAACAAAATTTGGTTCAGTTTTCGGCTGCTGATATTTAAAGCCTCACCCAAAGTAGTTACAGATAAATAATTGCCAACCACCTTTAATTGTTCACTTTTATTTGCATCAGTTTCATGCTTGACTATGTTAGTTTTTTTATTTTCTAATCGCCAATGTTCCAAACAAAGCCTATGTCCAGACTTGGAAACTGAGCTATTGCAGCCATCAATTGAGCATTTATTGAAATCTAACACCTTTAATCCTCAATTACTGCGGTGGTGTACACATCTTGCACATCGTCTAAATCTTCTAGCGCATCCAAAATCTTTTGCATTTTTACAGCATCGTCACCTGTAAATACGGTTTCAATACTTGGCTTCATCATGACTTCTGCCATCACCGCTTTTAAGCCTGCAGCTTCCATCGCTTCTTTGATCGCTATAAAATCATTAGGTGGCGTTATCACTTCAATACTGCCATCTTCATCAGTCACAATATCTTCGGCCCCTGCCTCTAATGCAATTTCCATTACTTTATCTTCTGAAGTACCTGGCTCGTAAAGTAAGCTACCACAATGTTTAAACATAAAGGCAACAGAGCCATCGGTGCCTAAATTACCGCCAAATTTAGTTAGTGCATGGCGTACATCGGCTACCGCGCGTTGTTTATTATCGGTTAAACAATCAATAATTATGGCTGCACCGTTAATACCATAGCCTTCGTAGCGAATCTCTTCGTAGTTCACGCCTTCCAACTCGCCCGTACCTTTTTTAATGGCACGCGTGATATTA
>JANMNC010000123.1:0-13327 GCA_031373695.1 Methylotenera sp.
CGCATAGAAAACTTAGAAGAATTGGTGACCGCTGCAGTAGCGTTTACCAACCAAGCATTTGGCAACCACAACAATGTAGATGGCGATACTGAGCAAGACTTAATGACGCAATTTTTGACGCATGCCAGCTTAGAGGCAGGCGACCATCAAGCAACTGTGGGCTATGATGCATTGCAGTTAATGACAGTGCATGCATCTAAGGGCTTAGAATTTAAAGCGGTTTTTATTAGCGGACTAGAAGAAGGCCTGTGCCCACACGAAAACAGTTTGAGCGAAAACAACGGCTTAGAAGAAGAACGTCGCTTAATGTATGTAGCGGTAACCCGCGCAAGGCAACGCTTGTATTTAAGCCATGCACAAAGCCGCATGCTGCATGGGCAAGTGCGTTATGGTATTCCATCGCGCTTTTTAGATGAAATACCCGAAACGCTCTTAAAGCGGCTTAACAGTAAGCCGATGGCAAAATCTGGCAATAATTATAGTGAAAGTTATAATCAAAAATCTGTGCAAGCTTCGGCACAAAACACTAACAGCTACCCTTTCAAAATTGGCCAAGGTGTGCGCCATAATAAATTTGGCGAAGGCGTAGTGGTAAGCTATGAAGGCAACGCCACAAATTTAGTGATTAAAATTAATTTTGGCCGCGAAGGCTTAAAGATGCTAGCGATGGAATACGCTAAGTTAGAGAAAATATAACCTTAAACAACACCACAATCGCACCGTTAAAAAATGCGCTGTAAGCCTCATATATATTGGCTCACAGCGCATTAAAATTAAGATGCTATTTAGTACAAGCTCTTAATAAATTATACTAAAAACTACAATTAGTGGCTGGCTTAAGTCCTTGGTTATCGGCCGCTAATGTGGCTTTACCATTGGCATAAGTCACAAGCCAAATACTATCGAAATCTTCATCTGCCCATTTGGGTGCATTATCTACGCCAAGTGCACGTACTAAATCAGGCATTTCGCTATGGCTCCAAACCATTAAAACAACGCCATTTTTCTTGAATACGCTTTTAGCAACATCAGCATATTCATTCTGGCGATACTTACTATTAATGGTTAAATCATATTTAACAGCCAGCGGCGTTACTGTTTGAAACATTCTACTGTGCGCTGTAGATTTATCTGATTTAAGCGCTGGCACATAGGTGTAATCTGGCTTAATAAATTTTTTGGCCAAAATTGCTGGCAGTTGCAAAGCACGATTTTGACCTTGGCAAGATAAGTTATCGCCAGCTACTGGTTTCTCGGCATGGCGAATAATAACAACTTTCAAATCATCAGCTGGCGCGTTTTTAGCTGGGTTATCGCAACCAGCAATAAGTGTGCAAACAAGTACCAGCGTGCATATTGAGCAATACTTACCTTTACTATTTAACATTAACAGCCCAATAAGCTTGATGGAAAAACAGGTTTAAGCCGCCCTAAACACATCGCGATAGCTTACATATTGCAGCGCAAGCATCAGTGTAGTGGCTAGTAATAAACAGCCAAAAACCAATAGTGATGCAAACAAATTACCTATATTTGGCAGCAAGCTAGTGACAATACCAACCACTATACCAATAGGAATTAGCAACAATACTATAGCGCCAGTAACCAACAACCATGCGGCACTTAGGGCAATCATATATTGTATTGAGCCCGCAATGCTCGATTTAATGGCCTTAATTACACTGTAATTGTTAAATGCAATTAGCATAGGCGAAAACCATGTTGCCATCATCAGCGGTATTAGTAATAGCAACACTTTTAAGATAAGCGGCAAGGTTTTTTCTGCAATAAGCGCGGCTTGCGATTCGGTCATTGCACCCTTAATTTGCGATAATTTTAGCAAGCCTTCAATATCATTATTTAAAAATAAGCTAACCAAAACGCCGTATAGCAAACATAGGCCACCTAGCGCCATTAGTGCGGTTACTTTAGGTTTAATAGCATTAAAAGTATCACTTAAACTTTGTTGCTTTTTCATATCTGCATTGCGATACAAAGCAATTGCAAGCGCTAAAAAAACTGGCCACCACAAAATTGCCACAAACGCAAAAAGCTCTAAACCAGGCACAGATGGCAACATCATAAATATGCCTACGTAGGCTAAGCTCAATAATAGCCATTTACGTGAGTCTGTTTTAAATAAATCTATGCTCTCTTTTACCCAGCTTAGGCCTGTTTTGGTGCGTGATTCTAAAATGGCCATTTATTAATCCTCTTTTTTAGCATTGCCAGCAGCTATATGTTGTTGCAATATGTTTTTAAAATGATTTGGATCTTTAGTGTGGGTTAAAACACCATCTTGCGGAAAATAAAAATCATACAAGCGGGACAACCAAAACCTAAGCGCAGCGCGGCGCAGCATGGCAAGCCATAGTTGATTTTCTTGCGGAGTAAAAGACCGTAAAGTTTGATAAGCAGCTAAAAATGCATCTACTTTTTCTTGGTCAATATTACCTAAATCGCTACCGTTGTGGTGCAAGCACCACTCATTAACCGCAATTGCCACGTCATACAACCATACATCGTGGCATGCGTAATAAAAATCAATAAAGCCGCCTAGTTGGTCGCCATCAAACAGCACATTATCGCGGAACAAATCACCATGCACCACGCCACTAGGCAGCGCACTAGCAGCTTGCGTGGCAATCATATCTTGTTTATATTTAAAATCTAACTCAGACTTGAGCAAATTGGCATCGCCTACATTGGTGATGTGTGGCAAAACTTTTTGTGCGGCATGTTCAAACCAATCTTGCCCACGCTGATTAATGCCCGCCTGCTTAAAGCTTTGCCCTGCCAAATGCATTTTGGCTAAAGTTAAGGCTACTTGTTTAACTTGCTCTAGGTTTGGCGTGGCAATATCTTTGCCTTTTAAACAACTGACCATTAAGGCTGGCTTGCCTTTTAATAAATGTAGAGCTAAGCCATTTTTATCTAAAATTGGCGTGGGGCAAGGCACGCCGTGCTTGGCTAAATGCGCCATTAAATCAACAAAATAAGGCAGTTCTTCTAAGTTGTTTTTCTCAAAAATAGTAAGTACATATTGTGTTTTTTCTAGATGATTATCTTGCGCAATAACAAAATAATTAGTATTGGTAATACCAGCAGCAATACCTTTAAGCTCAATAATTTCGCCAATGCAAAAATCGCGCAACCAGGCACGCACATCATCTAAATTAAGGGTGGTAAAAACAGACATATGGATTAGCTATAACAATAATTAAGAGGGCACCGCCCTCTTTAAGTTTGAAAATTTAGTATGTTAAATTAGCGTACTAAAACCTGAATAAAATCCACTTAGGCACGCTAAGTGGCTGATTAGGCCCAACATTCACCCAAGCACCATTTGAATCTTCTTTGTGCAAAAAATAAGGCACACCGTGTTCAGGGGTTACTTTCATCATGTACATTTCACCATTAATACGATATTCCTCAATGGTCTCTTTGCCTTTTTTGCGAATGGTAACTTGCGGCTCGATGGCGGCATCATCTGCGGCATCTGCATTGCTATTTGGATTATTTAAAGTATTAGGTGGCGGCTGCACTTCTTCTAGCAACTCTAAATTATCGGGTTGTTTGGCTGCAGTTGCTTGAATAGACAGCATGAATGCAGGCAAAATACACAATAAAAGTGTAACGATTTTAAATTTTTGCATCTAGCACTCACCATTCAATTAAGTTAAATCATTCTAACAAAAAGCACCCACTAGCGTATGCCTACTTACAAATAAAGCTGCATTTTGCGCTCGGCTGGCGTTAGCTCAAACCCTGTTGATTCGTAATGTTTGAAGATAGCCGCTACAATTTCGGCAGGCTCATCAATAACCTGCATTAAATCTAAATCTTTCTCTGATGCCATACCTTCAGCAACCAATGTGTTTTTTAGCCAATCTAATAAACCAGACCAAAAACTTTTACCCACCAAAATAATTGGTATTTTGCGTGATTTTCCTGTTTGCACCAGTGTTATTGCTTCCATCAATTCGTCTAATGTACCAAAGCCACCAGGCATTACTACATAGGCACTGGCATATTTTACAAACATCACCTTGCGCATAAAAAAGTATTTAAAACTAATATCAATATCTTGATAATCGTTACCGCCTTGCTCGAATGGCAGCTCAATATTCAAGCCTACACTTGGGCCGCGGCCAGCAAACGCGCCTTTGTTAGCGGCCTCCATAATGCCTGGCCCGCCACCAGAAATAACGCTAAAACCTGCATCACTTAATTGCCTCGCAATATCTTCGGTAAGTTGATAATAAGCATGATCGGGTTGAGTACGCGCACTGCCAAAAATAGAAACAGCTGGTGTAATTTCCTTTAACTTCTCGGTGGCGCCTACAAATTCTGCCATAATCTCAAAAGCGTGCCACGATTCGTGGCTGGCAGAATCGCCATTTAATAGCTCTGGCTCGGTAATGGGTGGTAATTTTCTTGTTGTCATATTCAATTCTTTAATTGGATTCACACCATTATGCACTCAAAAATCCAAAGTTTTAAGATACGCTGGGCGCAAAATACTATTTCAATATGGCACCACGACAAAGTTTGGATTTTTGAATGAAAACACTTTTATTAGTTGACGGTTCTTCTTACTTATATCGCGCGTTTCACGCCATGCCAGATTTGCGCAATAGTCAAAACGAACCTACAGGCGCAATACAAGGCGTGCTTAATATGTTGCGCCGCCTGCACAAAGATTATCCTTCAGATTACAGCGCATGTGTGTTTGACGCCAAAGGCAAAACCTTTCGCGATGATATTTATGCCGAATACAAAGCTAATCGCGCCAGCATGCCCGATGATTTACGCCCGCAAATAGAACCCCTGCACGAAGCCATTAAGGCTCTAGGCTGGCCACTCATTATGATTGAAGGCGTAGAGGCCGATGACGTAATTGGCGCATTGGCTAAACAGGCCGAACGCGAAGGTGTAAAAGTCATTATTTCTACTGGCGATAAAGATATATCGCAACTAGTGAACGAAAATATTACCGTGGTAAACACTATGCGCGATGCATTTAGGCGCGTAGATGATGTGTTAGACATTGCAGGCGTAACCGCTAAATTTGGCATACCGCCAAGCCTGATGATTGATTATTTAGTATTGGTTGGTGACACATCTGACAACGTGCCAGGCGTAGAAAAAGTGGGGCCAAAAACAGCAGTAAAATGGCTAACAGAATACGGCTCGCTAGATAACATTGTCGCCAATGCAGACAACATTACAGGCAAAGTGGGCGAAAATTTACGCGAAGCATTGGCTTGGCTACCAACCGCGCGGCAGCTCATTACTATTCGCTGCGATGTTGGCATACAAGATAATTTAAGCGATCTAGCACCACAAGCAATTGATAAAGCCAAGCTGGCTGAATTATTTGACCGCTTTGAGTTTAAAAGCTGGCGTCGCGAATTAGATAATATGCCAGATGGAATACCGAGCGGGGCAAAAACCACTGCCCTGCAAGGCAATAGCGACGGGCCTTCTGGCGATGCTCAAATAAAAATGGCTCAAAGTGATATTGCAAGCATCACTTACACACCTAATTTAGCGCGACAATTTGATACCATTTTAAGCAACGAGCAACTGGATAATTGGCTGGCTAAATTGCAAGCCGCATCACTTATTTGTGTAGATACCGAGACCACTTCGCTAGACCCAATGACAGCCAAAATTGTGGGCTTATCGTTTAGTATAGAAGCAGGCAGTGCCGCTTATTTGCCATTAACGCACGATTATTTTGATGCGCCAGACCAGCTTAATTTTGCAGAAAGTTTAGCCAAAATTAAGCCAATTCTCGAAAATGAAAACATTAAAAAAGTAGGCCAAAACTTAAAATATGATCAACATGTATTGGCCAATCACGGCATTCATTTGCGCGGTATTGCGCACAACACCATGTTGCAATCTTATGTGTTTGAAAGCCATAAAACACATGGTATGGATGCGCTAAGCGAGCGACATTTGGGCATTACGCCAATTAGTTTTGAAGATGTGGCTGGCAAAGGCGCCAAACAAGTGAGCTTTAACCAAGTAACGGTAGAAGTGGCAGCAGAATATGCGGCAGAAGATGCCGATATTACGCTGCAATTGCACGCTGCCATGCACCCGATTATTGCCAATGACAAGAAATTAAACTTTATTTATAGCCAAATAGAAATGCCGAGCTCGGCCTGTTTATTTACCATTGAGCGCAACGGTGTATTAATTGATAGAGACATGCTAAACGCGCAAAGTAACGAAATTGGCCTAAAGTTAATTACGCTAGAAAACCAAGCTTACGAGTTAGCGGGCCAACCATTTAACTTAGCCAGCCCTAAACAATTGCAAGAAATTTTGTTCGATAAACTTGGCATAAAGCCTACAAAAAAAACGCCAAGCGGCGCACCAAGTACCGATGAAGATGTTTTGCAAGAGCTAGCCCTAGATCACCCATTACCTAAAGTTTTGCTGGAATATCGCGGGCTGGCGAAATTAAAATCTACCTATACCGACAAACTGCCACGCATGATTAATGCCGCTACAGGCCGCGTGCATACTAGTTATAATCAAGCAGTGGCAATTACTGGGCGGCTAGCAAGCTCAGACCCAAACCTGCAAAATATTCCTGTGCGCAGTGCCGAAGGTCGCCGTATTCGCGAAGCGTTTATAGCGCCAAAAGGCTCACATATTGTATCTGCCGATTACTCACAAATTGAGCTGCGTATTATGGCGCACCTTTCGCAAGACGAAGGCATGTTGACGGCGTTTGCCAATAATGAGGATATTCACCGCGCAACTGCGGCTGAGGTTTTTGGTGTTGAAAAAGACCAAGTGGATAACGAACAACGCCGTTACGCCAAAGTAATTAACTTTGGCCTGATTTACGGCATGAGCGCCTTTGGCCTTGCGCAAAACTTAAATATTGACCGAACTGCCGCCGCCAGCTATATAGAACGCTACTTTGCACGTTACCCAGGTGTAAAAGCCTATATGCAAAACACCCGCGAAATCGCGAAAGTACAAGGCTATGTTGAAACCTACTTTGGTAGACGTTTATGGGTGCCAGAAATTAACAGTGCTAATGTGCAACGGCGTAACGGCGCCGAACGCGCCGCCATCAATGCCCCCATGCAAGGCACAGCGGCAGATTTGATTAAACTCGCCATGATTGCGGTAGCCAACTGGCTGGCGACAGAAAAGTTAAATGGTGAAAGCTTAAAAACAAAACTTATTATGCAAGTGCACGATGAGTTGGTGCTGGAAGTACCAGATGATGAACTTGAATTGGTCAAAGCTACTTTGCCAACACTGATGCAAAAAGTAGCGAAACTGTCTGTGCCGTTATTGGCGGAAGTGGGCGTGGGAAGTAATTGGGAAAGTGCGCATTAAAAATAGATTCCCGCGTTCGCGGGAATGACGCAAGGTAATTAGGCAGTTAAGTACATTCAGTAGGGAGTTTTTAATAATGTGATATATAATACGATTAAAAGTACTCTTGGATAACTCATTATGCAACAAATCACCGCAAACGATTTAAAAACTAAAGGCATTGCTGCCATCGAAGCTTCTCTTGAGAATCAGCCAGAGGCCATTATTTCTGTGCGTGGTAAAGATAGCTTTGTGGTGATGGATTTAGCGCATTATCATTATTTACGCGAGTGTGAGTTAGAAGCTGCATTAGCCGAAACACGTGCTAATTTAGCCGCTGGCGATTTTGTAAAAGAATCGCCAGAGGAGCATTTAAAAAGATTAGACCAAATTAACAATTAAGTAGGGTTACATAATGCCTTACTCACTTGTTATTACAGAGCAATATGCAAAGCGTGCTGCACGTTTGATTAAGCGTCACCCTGAACTTAGATCACAATACTTAAAAACATTGCAATTATTGGTCGCCAACCCATTTCACCCATCGTTGCGTTTACATGCGCTTAGCGGAAAACTAGCAGGTTTACATTCTGTTTCTATTAACATTTCTTATCGCATTACGCTAGAACTGCTAATTCAAGATGAGCAAATTATTCCAGTCAATGTGGGTGACCACGATAGTGTTTATTAAACCTTTCAAAATTCAACTATAAATTTCAACCATGCAAAATTTCGGCATCTACATCATTGGCGATGAAATTCTCTCTGGCAAGCGGCAAGATGGGCATTTAAGCAAAGCAATTGAAATTCTCTCTGCACGCGGCTTGCAGCTTGGCTGGGCACAATATTTGGGCGATGACCCTGCGCGCATAGTTGATAGCTTCAAGCGCAGCTTTGCTACTGACGATGTTGTATTTAGCTTTGGTGGTATTGGCGCCACGCCAGATGATTACACGCGTCAAGCGGCGGCAGATGCTTTAAATGTGCCAATAGTGCGCCATAAAGAAGCGGTTGCAGAAATTGAAGCGCAATTTGGTGAAAGCGCTTATCCTAAACGTGTGATGATGGCCGATTTTCCGCAAGGTTCGGGCTTGATTCCCAACCCTGTGAATCGAGTTGCTGGTTTTTCTGCGGGCCTAGAAAATAAAAAACAGTCTAACCAAAAACATAATCACTATTTTCTGCCAGGCTTTCCTGCAATGGCGCACCCAATGATGGAGTGGGTGCTAGATACGCTTTATTCGCACTTGTTTCACCAAACCCAATATTTGGAGCAATCGATTATTGTGGCTGATGGCATTGAAAGCCAACTAATTGATTTAATGAATGAAACGCTGCAAAAATACGCAGAAATTAAAATATTTAGTCTGCCAAAACTCAAACCGAATAGGCAAGTTGAGCTGGGTGCCAAAGGCGCACCAGAACAAGTAAAGCTGGCCATGCAAGACTTAAAAGTGGGCGTAAGCAACATTGGCTTTGTGTGGCAAGATTTTGAAAGTTTGTAGCAAACATATGCCGGTCATTCCGTGCTTGACACGGAATCTAGCGTCTTTAAAAAATATAGACTCCGACTTTCGTCGGGATGGTAGCGCTTTATGAATTGCCACCCTAATTGTGGCGCGTGTTGCACTGCGCCCTCGATCAATAGCCCTATACCTGGCATGCCAAACGGTAAGCCTGCTGGCGTACCTTGTGTTCAATTATTAGATGATTTTAAATGCGCTATTTTTGGCAAGTCTGAGCGCCCTACTTTTTGCGCGAGTTTACAGCCTAGCATTGAAATGTGCGGTAACCAAAAAATAGAAAGCCAACGTGAATATGCAATTGCTTGGCTAAGCAATTTAGAGCGCTTAACGGCGCCCGCAAACTAAGTATTTTAAAGTAAAAAATTAAATAATTTATACTGTTAAGTCACCTCAATTGCGTATAAAATAGGCAACTCAAAAATCTGTAAATTACGCATGCAAATTGGCAATCACATTTTAAAAAACAATCTAGTTGTAGCACCCATGGCAGGCGTTACAGATAGGCCTTTTCGTCAGCTATGCAAAAAGCTAGGTGCAGGTTTAGCCGTATCTGAAATGGTAACGTCAAACTCATTGCTTTATGGCAGTGAAAAAACGCGTCGCCGCGCCAATCACGAAGGCGAAGTAGACCCAATATCTGTACAAATTGCGGGTGCAGATCCAAAAATGATGGCAGAGGCGGCGCGTTACAACGTAGATAATGGCGCACAGATTATTGATATTAATATGGGTTGCCCAGCCAAAAAAATATGTAACGTAATGGCAGGTAGCGCACTGTTAAAAGATGAGCCGCTGGTTTCACAAATTTTAAAAGCGGTAGTTGGTGCTGTAGATGTGCCTGTAACACTAAAAATTCGTACTGGTTGGGATAAAAACAACCGCAATGCAGTGATGATTGCAAAAATTGCCGAAGATATTGGCGTGCAAGCTCTGGCTATGCATGGCCGCACACGCGCTTGTTTGTATATGGGCGATGCCGAATACGATACGATTGCCGCTGTGAAACAGGCCATTAATATTCCGCTAATTGCCAATGGCGATATTACAACGCCCGAAAAAGCTAAATATGTGCTGGATTACACAGGCGCCGATGCGGTGATGATTGGCCGCGCAGCACAAGGCAGGCCTTGGATTTTTCGTGAGATTGAGCATTATTTAAAAACAGGCACGCATTTATTGCCGCCCACGGTAGAAGAAATTCACACGGTAATGCTAGAGCATATTAACGATTTATATGGTTTTTATGGCGATTTAGCAGGCATGCGTGTAGCGCGTAAACATATTTCTTGGTACACCAAGGGCTTGGCTGGCTCGGCCAATTTCCGCCACAATATGAATACCTTGCAGACTATTCCATTGCAACAGCAAGCCATTAACGACTTTTTTACCGAGCTTAAAACCAAAAATGAGCGGCTGGTTTATATCAGCGAATCTACTGCAGAAGAAGCCGAAGAGTTAGCCGCTTAATGACAAATTCTTGCAAACTATCAGACGCCATCAACGAATCGCTAGACGATTATTTTATACACCTTGATGGCCAGCCGCCGCACGCTATCTATGACATGGTGCTGGGTTGTGTAGAAAAACCAATGCTGGAATACATACTTAATAAAGTAGGCGGCAATCAAAGTAAAGCCGCCGAAATATTAGGCTTAAACCGTAACACCCTGCGCAAAAAAATGGCGCAGTACGGTTTAAGTTAGCAAATACCATGCGCCCTTATTTGCGCGCAAACCGAAATAATAAAATACGAAATTTTTTGTTCAAAATCACATAGCCTCTAATTTATGACAACTATCAAACGCGCACTTATCAGTGTTTCAGACAAAACTGGCATTATTGATCTGGCTTTAGCACTAGCAAAACTAAATGTAGAAATTCTATCCACTGGCGGCACCGCCAAACTGTTGCGCGATAATAATATTGCGGTGACCGAAGTTGGCGATTACACGGGATTTCCCGAAATGTTAGACGGTCGCGTTAAAACGCTGCACCCAAAAGTGCATGGCGGCATACTGGGTAGACGTGATTTGCCAGATCATGTCACAACCATGCAATCGCACAACATTCCTAATATCGACATGGTGGTGGTAAATTTATACCCGTTTGAAGCCACGGTTGCAAAAGCCAATTGCACACTTGAAGACGCGATTGAAAACATTGATATTGGCGGCCCAGCTATGGTGCGTAGTGCCGCCAAAAACTGGCAACATGTAGCCGTTTTAACCGACTCTAGCCAATATGAGGCCTTTTTGGCCGAGCTGCAAGCCAATAGCTGTGCGGCTTCCAAGGCATCGCTATTTAAGCTATCGGTTGCCGCTTTTAACCGTATTAGTAATTACGATGCGGCTATTAGTGATTATTTATCTAGCTTTAACGATGATGGCAGCCGCAATGCCTACCCTGCACAAGTAAATAGTCGCTTTGTTAAGTTGCAAGATTTACGTTACGGCGAAAACCCGCACCAAACAGCCGCGTTTTACCGCGATTTGCACCCTGCACCCAGCTCACTGGTTACTGCCCAACAATTACAGGGCAAAGAATTAAGCTATAACAATATTGCAGATGCTGATGCGGCTTGGGAAGCAGTAAAATCGTTTACTGCCACCGCTTGTGTCATTGTTAAACATGCTAATCCGTGTGGTGTGGCACTAGGCAAAGATGCCTTAGAGGCTTACACAAAAGCTTTTCAAACAGACCCTAGCAGCGCATTTGGTGGCATTATTGCTTTTAACGTCACAGTTGATAAAGCTGCCGCAGAGGTGGTATCCAAGCAATTTGTAGAAGTGTTAATTGCACCAGATTTTACGGCAGATGCACTAGCGGTTTTTGCTGCAAAAGCCAATGTGCGCGTGTTAAAAATTGCGCTGCCCACTGGTGGAAGTACACCGTTTGAGCAAGGCCGTAACGCCCAAGATATTAAACGCGTAGGCTCTGGCATATTGATTCAAACAGCTGATAACCATGAAATTAGCGCGGCTAATTTGAAAATTATCAGCCAAAAGCAACCAACGCCACAACAAATGGCAGATATGCTATTTGCGTGGAATGTGGCCAAGTATGTTAAAAGTAACGCCATTGTGTTTTGCGGCAATGGCATGACATTGGGTGTTGGTGCAGGCCAAATGAGCCGTATTGATAGCACCAAAATTGCCATTATTAAGGCGCAAAACTCTGGCTTAATCTTAAAAAATTCTGTAGTGGCAAGCGATGCTTTTTTCCCTTTTCGCGATGGTATTGATGCGCTGGCAGAAGCCGGTGCAAGTTGCGTGATACACCCGGGCGGTAGCATGCGCGACGATGAAGTGATTAAAGCAGCCGACGAACATGGGCTGGTGATGGTAGTGACTGGCATTCGCCATTTCAGACATTAGAATATTCAAAACACTGGGTTATATTAAAAAAATATGAAAATTTTAGTTATTGGTAATGGCGGACGCGAACATGCGTTAGCTTGGAAAATTGCGCAGAATAAAGAAGTTAGCCGCGTATACGTGGCACCTGGCAATGCAGGCACAGCTTTAGACCCAGACATGGTGAATGTGCCGATTTCTAATATACAAGACTTGCTGGACTTTGCACTTAAAGAGCAAATTCACCTTACGGTTGTTGGGCCTGAAGCACCATTAAGCCAAGGCGTTGTAGATGTATTTCGCGCAAATAATTTAAAGATTTTTGGCCCAACTAAACTGGCTGCGCAACTAGAAGGCTCTAAAGATTTCGCCAAGGCGTTTATGGTGCGCCATAATATTCCAACAGCTGCTTATGCCACTTTTACCGATGTGCAAAAAGCGCATGATTATGTGGATGCGCAAGGCGCACCCATTGTAATTAAAGCCGATGGTTTAGCGGCAGGCAAAGGCGTTGTAGTTGCCATGACTAATATTGAAGCTCACGCCGCAATTGATGCAATGCTAGCCGATAACAAATTAGGTTCGGCTGGTTCTAGAGTGGTTATTGAAGAGTTTTTAACGGGTGAAGAAGCCAGCTTTATTGTTATGGTAGATGGCAAAAACATACTAGCGCTTGCCACTAGCCAAGACCATAAAAGGCTATTAGATAATGACCAAGGGCCTAATACAGGCGGCATGGGTGCATATTCGCCAGCCCCAGTGGTAACGCCTGAAATTCATGCCAAAGTAATGCGCGAAATTATTCGTCCAACAGTTGAAGGCATGGCCAAAGACGGCATCCCTTACACTGGATTTTTATATGCGGGCTTAATGATTTCACCAGATGGCGGATTAAAAACCCTAGAATTTAACTGCCGCATGGGCGACCCTGAAACACAGCCGATTATGTTACGGCTTAAAAGTGATTTTGTGGCACTAGCCGAGCACGCCATCAATGGCACGTTAGATACGGCTGAAGTTGAATGGGACAGACGTACTGCACTAGGGGTGGTGATGGCCTCGCACAACTACCCAGAAACACCACGCTTAAACGAT
>JANMNC010000171.1:0-16700 GCA_031373695.1 Methylotenera sp.
GGCGGCGTGATGACGAAAGTCATCAAGAAAAACACGACGATTCCAACTAAGGCATCGCAAACGTTTTCAACCGCTGATGACAACCAAAATGCAGTGACGATTCAAGTGTTGCAAGGTGAGCGCGAAATGGCAACGGCTAACAAATCGCTCGGCCAGTTCAACTTGTCAGACATACCACCAGCACCACGTGGCATGCCGCAAATTGAAGTAACTTTTGATATTGATGCGAACGGTATTTTGCATGTTTCTGCTAAAGACAAAGCGACTGGTAAAGAAAATAAAATTACCATTAAAGCAAACTCTGGTTTGTCAGAAGCTGAAATTCAGCAAATGGAAGAAGACGCGATTAAATATGCGGATGAAGATAAGAAATACCGTGAATTGGTGGATGCGCGTAACGCGGCAGACGGCATGGTACACAGCGTGAAAAAATCATTGGCTGAGCATGGTGACAAATTAGATGAAGCTGAAAAAACGGCGATTGAAACCGCATTAAAAGATGTTGAAGATGTGTTGCAATCAGATGACAAAGATACCATAGAAGCGAAAACCAATATATTAATGGAAGCATCGCAAAAACTGGGTGAAAAAGTGTATGCAGAAGAGCAAGCAAAAGCCAACGCTGCTAACGCACAACCTAGCCCAGAAGGCGAGAAAACGGTAGATGCCGAAGTGATGGATGCGGAGTTTGAAGAAGTTAAGAAAGACTAAATAATATTTAGCCACAGAGAACACAGAGGTCTCAGAGAAACCTATCTCTTTGGTACCTTTGTGTTTTTGTTCGTGTGGCGTCTTATTATTTTTCATAGATTTTTTTGATCTAACTATATTAAGGAAAGTACTCAAGTCATCGCATAAGTCATTTTCAATCAATGATTTACTCTGTGACCTCTGTGTTCTCTGTGGCTAAAAATGGCAACCAAAAAAGATTACTACGAAGTATTAGGCGTTAATCGCGACGCCTCAGAAGAAGAGATTAAAAAGTCCTATCGCAAATTAGCGATGAAGTACCACCCTGACCGCAACCCAGATAACCCGAAAGCAGAAGAGCAGTTTAAAGAAGCCAAAGAAGCTTACGAAATGTTAAGTGACGATCAAAAGCGTGGCGCTTATGATCAATATGGTCATGCGGGTGTTGAGCAAGGTGGCGGTGCAGGTTTTGGTGGCGCTGGCTTTGGTGACGCATTTGGTGATATTTTTGGCGATATTTTTGGTGGTGGCCGCCAAGGTGGCCAACGTAATAATGTGTATCGCGGTGCAGATTTACGCTACAACATGGAAATATCACTTGAAGATGCGGCTAAGGGTACCGAAACAAAAATTCGCATACCAGTACAAGCTGCATGCGAGACCTGCAAAGGCTCTGGCGCACGACCTGGTACGCAACCTGTTACTTGCACTACCTGTGGCGGACATGGCCAAGTGCGCATGCAACAAGGCTTTTTCTCAGTTCAACAAACTTGCCCTAAGTGTCACGGCAACGGCAAAATGGTTAAAGAGCCTTGCCCTACTTGTAGCGGCGCTGGGCGTGTTAAGCAAAATAAAACTTTGTCAGTTAAAATTCCAGCAGGGGTAGATGAAGGCGACAGAATTCGTTTAACTGGCGAAGGCGAAGCTGGTGTAAACGGTGGCCCAACGGGCGATTTATATGTGGTGGTTCACTTAAAAGCGCATGAAATATTTCAACGTGATGGCGGTAACCTACACTGCGAGATGCCGATTAGCTTTAGTACGGCAGCTTTAGGTGGCGAGATTGAGGTGCCTACATTAGGCGGCTCTGCAAAAATGAAAATACCTGCCGAAACCCAAACGGGTGGCGTGTTTAGGCTAAAAGGCAAGGGTATTAAACCACTAAGGCAATCTGAAAATGGCGATTTAATGGTGCATGTGGTGGTAGAAACACCTGTTAAATTAACCGAAAAGCAAAAAGACTTGCTGCGTGAATTTGATGTTAGCACGCAGGCTGATTCTGGTAAGCACAGCCCAAAAAATAAAAGCTGGGTTGATAAAGCCAAAGCGTTTTTTGAATAAATATGAAAATTTAAGCCTGCTGATGCAGGCTTTTTTATGCCGCTAGAATTTAGTGGCTGGCCTATTTATACGATTGCTTGATTTAGACAATAGCGCTTAGAACAGCCACACGCTTACATTTGAGTGGCATCTCCTTACACTTGGTTACACGCAGGTCATCAAACCGACATATCTTTTAGTTACACTATATTTTCTCAATACAACAGGAATAATAAATTTTGAAATTACAAATTTTAAAAAGTGCATTACTTGGTAGCTTAGTTTTAGGTAGCTTAGCTTTTGGTTCATTTAAAGCCAATGCGGCTGGTTTTAATCAAAATTCTGCCCACGATGGCAAAGTAATGTCACCCATTAAATTTAATGATTTAGTAGAAAAAACACTGCCTAATCAGGTTGCCAGCAACTTTGGTAAACCAGACGAAATTGTGACCATTAAAAATGCTAATGGCGATGTTGCTGGCGTTGTGTGGGTTTATCGCGACGCTGTATTAAAGTATCGCGGCATGCAAGATGCTAGTTTTGTTTTGGTTAACGGTCAAATGAAATACGTTTCGCTATCTGATGCTGTATAAGCCCTAGTCTTAACGTCTATACAAGCCTGCTTATGCAGGCTTTTTTGTTTTCAGCGCATGCAAATAACATTCTATTGAAGTTCTAATTTAAAATAACACTATGTCATATCATGTGTTGATTATTGAAGACGAACTCGCTATTGCAGAAACGCTTATTTACGCCTTTAAAGAAGCGGGCATTGCCACCACACATAAACTGCTAGGTGGCGAGGCAATTACTGCACTTAAAGATAATTTACTTGAGCATGATAAGTACAGTTTTGTGCTGTTAGATGTTGGCTTGCCCGATATGTCAGGCTTTGATGTTTGTAAAAAAATCCGCGAAACATCCACTATTCCACTGTTATTTTTAACTGCACGCAATCACGAAATAGACCGCATTGTGGGTTTAGAAATTGGTGCCGATGACTACGTGATCAAGCCTTTTAGCCCGCGCGAAGTGGTGGCAAGAGTGAATGCGATTTTGCGGCGCACCGAACTATTACCTACTAGAAAATCTAACGGCTTTATTGTCGATGCGCTCAGTAATCGTATTCAATTTTGCGGCCAATATTTAGAGCTTACGCGCTATGAATTTTTGCTATTAAAAACCTTAATAAACCAGCCGCAGCGCGTGTTTTCGCGCAATCAGCTAATGGATTTAGTGTGGGTAAACGCAGAAGACACCCTAGAGCGCACGGTAGATGCGCACATAAAAACTTTGCGCGCTAAATTACGCCAACTAGACAGCGCCAATACCGCCATTGTTACGCATCGTGGCATGGGTTACAGCTTGCTGGCATGATGCCTACTTTTAAAATCAATATTAGCCTGAAAATATTCTTAGGCTACTTTACATTAGTGGGTTTGGCGGCTTGGTTTGTGCTGACTATTTTTGTTGATGAAGTGAAACCAGGCGTGCGCCAGGCTATGGAAGATACGCTGGTTGATACTGCTAATGTATTAGCTGAGTTAGCCACTAATGATGTTATAAAAGGCACCATTCAAACAGGTAGTTTTGCGCAAGGCTTAAAGCAATATCAAGCGCGAGCCAATGCGCCAAATAAGAGCCAAGCCAATATTGGCGGGGTTACTAAACAATCGGCCGATTATCGGGTTTATATTACTAATGCAAAAGGCATTGTGATTTTTGATTCTAGCCAATTAGCAGTTGGCCAAGATTATAGCCAATGGAATGATGTGTATTTAACGCTGCATGGCAAATATGGTGTGCGTTCTAGCCCAATTGTAGTGGGTAACGAGCAAAGCGATACAATTATGTATATTGCAGCGCCAATTATGGATGGCAAAAAAATTATTGGCAGCCTAACAGTTGCCAAACCTAATCGTACCGTATTACCATTTATACAACGTGCACAAACCAAAATTATCCGCTGGGGCGCATTGCTGTTTGTGCTATCCATCGTTATTGGTGCACTGTTCACTTGGCGATTTACTAACAAAATTAATCAGCTGCGCGATTACGCAATTAGCGTTGCCAAAGGCGAAAAAGCGACACCACCAGTATCAAGCAATGATGAATTAACAGATTTAGCGCACGCTATGCAATCGATGCGTACCGAGTTAGATGGCAAGCAATATGTGCAGACCAGTGTACAGCATTTAACGCACGAGCTTAAAAGCCCAATTACCGCTATCATCGCGGCATTAGAGCTTATTTCGCCTAATATGCCAGCTGACAGTCAGGCGCATTTTTTAGCGCAAATTAAAGCGCAATCTACGCGCGTGCAAACAATTATTCAAAATATGCTGGGTTTAGCAAGCTTAGAGCATCAACAGCAATTGCAGCAAGTAGCTAATGTGAATTTAAGTGAATTAATTCAATTACAAATCAAGCATTTAGGTGAAAAAACATGTGCTCTGCAAGCCAATATCCATGCGGCTTGCAGGGCATCGTTACAAATACAGGCTGATTCATTTTTATTAGGTCAAGCCATTTATAATCTGCTAGAAAATGCGCTCGATTTCAGCCCGCAAAACAGCACAATTCAAGTGACTGTAACTGAAGAAAATGCGCAAATTCAGATTAGCGTTCAAGATAAAGGCGCTGGTATTCCAGACTATGCTTTTACAAAAATATTCGATAAATTTTACTCATTACCGCGCCCTGCCAATACCGCAAATGCTGGCCAAAAAAGCACAGGCCTAGGCTTAAACTTTGTGCAAGAAGTGGCTAAACTGCATGGTGGTAGCGTTACGCTAAAAAATCAAATAGATGGTGGCGTTATGGCAACCATCACCCTTAATAAAGCTTAAACTTCACACTTGCTTCACACAAGCGCATCATCTCTTCACTCTAGCCAAGTATTGTGCAAACTCCATTGTATTTAAGGGGTTAATTGTGAGTAAATCATTTATGTTTAAAGTTATTGGCATTTTTTTGCTAACGGTTTTAATGTCGTGGGCGGTGATGTATGTCAACGCATTAATTTTAGAACGGCAACAAAGACAGGTGGATGTGAAAGAAAATATTGCAAAAAGCTCAGCTAGAGCACAAACCCTATTAGGGCCAATATTAGTAGTACCTTATTTAGAAACTTTCACCGAAACCACCACTGAAAACAGCATTAAAAAAACAGAGCTTAAAACCGAGCAACGATATGAATTTATATTTCCAGAAAGCATTAATGTATCAGGCGGATTTAGCAACGAATACAAACAACTGGGCATTTATAAAGCGTTAATGTACCAATTAGGTGGCTCGGTAAAAGGCAGTTTTAAGTTACCAGAACAGCTTAATATTCGCCCTTATCATGCAGGAAGCAGCATAACCGTACAACCAAGTTTTATTAGCTTAGGCATTAGCGACCCCAGAGGCTTAACCACTAAGCCTGTATTTAGCTGGGGCAATGCAGTGTTGCCCTTTGCGCAAGGTAGCCGTGTGAATGCAATTGGTAACGGCATACATGTGGCACTGGGTAATATTGACGATAGCTTGAACCGCACCATTGCATTTGAATTTAAGCTTAATTTACGCGGCATGGATGACTTTAATTTAATACCCGTTGCCGAAAATAACAATATTGCGCTTAACTCTAGCTGGAAATCGCCCCATTTTTACGGCAGTTTTTTGCCTGATAGTGCTAGCCAAAAAATTGACGATAGCGGCTTTAGCGCAAATTGGGCGGTCTCATCGTTATCTAGCAACAACCAAGCCGCGCTAATGGCCAATTTAAAAAATGCCAATTTTGCAGAGCCGATAGAAGCCTTATCAATCGGCTTTGTAGAGCCAATTAATGTGTACAGCCAAGCCGACCGCGCTACAAAATACGGCCTACTATTTATTGGCTTAACCTTTGCGGGATTCTTTATTTTTGAAATTTTAAAACAACTGCGCATTCACCCTGCGCAATATACGCTGGTAGGTTTGGCAATGGCTTTATTTTACTTGTTGCTAATCTCGCTGGCTGAACAAATTGGTTTTGCCTATGCCTACCTTGCTGCAAGCACCAGTTGTGTTGGCTTGCTGGGTTACTACCTTAGCTTTGTGCTACAAAGTAAAGCTAACGGATTTATATTTGCCAGCTTACTTACCGCTTTGTATGGTGCGCTGTATGGCATTTTGGCATCAGAAGATAACGCGCTAGTAATGGGTTCACTATTGGTATTTGGCCTGTTAGCGTTGGTGATGATTATTACGCGCAAAGTAGATTGGTACCAAATTAGCAGTAAGCCAGAAACGCCACAAATGCATTCTGCTTACGATGTAGTGTAAAACTTAATATGCTAAAACTATTCAAAATTTTAGCTATAACCCTCGTGCTAGGGCTGTTTTTGCCAGCACGTGGGGTTATTCCAGTAACAGATGCTACCGCAAATGATTGGAACGCTAACAGCTTTTGGTACTCGCCTTGGGGTAAATCGGGCGTGCATAAAGGCATTGATATATTTGCCCCAAAAGGGTCACGCGTTATTAGCAGCACCAGCGGTTTTGTGGTTTATACAGGCAATTTAGCAATGGGTGGCAATGTAGTGGCTATACTCGGGCCAAAATGGCGTATTTATTACTACGCGCATCTTGATTCAATTAACGCCAAAACGTTTGATTATGCTGGGCAAGGCGATATTATTGGCACGGTGGGCGATAGCGGTAACGCCAAGGCTAAACCACCACATTTGCATTTCAGCGTATTAAGCTTAATACCCTACCCTTGGCGCATCACAACAGGCTGGCAAGGTTGGATGCGACTATTTTTTATGAATCCAGCAGATGGATTTGACAATAACTAATACCATGCTCTGCGAGCCTTATATCTATTGGCTTGCAGAGCATATAATTGTGCACGCAGTATTGGCTGTTATAATCTAATTTAATTGTTATGCGATAGTTATCATGAATTTATACCCTGTTACAGTAATCGAAAATTTCTACGAAAATCCTGATGCCATTAGAAAATTTGCACTGGCGCAACACTATACTTTTTGCCACGAGGTAGAAAATATAGATTATGTTTACCCAGGCTGCAGAACCAAAGATTTATCGTATTTAGACACCCTGTTATTTGAAAAAATATGCAAAAAATTAGTATCGGTTTTTCACAATTCCGAGCACGATCACATGCGCTGGCTCATTACCACCAGCTTTCAAAGTGTGGCTGCACAATACGGTGAGGGCGTGATTCATACCGATAACAACACTATTTTTGCAGCCGTGTTGTACTTAACGCCCGATGCACCACTTAACTCAGGCACCTCATTATTTAAGCCGAACAAAAACTTTGATGAAGCCAAATATAAACAAGCTCTAGATAGCAATGATGTTAGATTTAAAGCGGGTGAAATTGTCATGGATAACGGCTATCACCACATGTTTGATGAAGTTGTGCGGGTTAATAACGTGTATAACACCCTGATTATTTATGAAGGCAACCACTATCACGCCGCGAATCAATTTTTTGGCGAGAAGCTGCAAGATTCAAGGCTAGCGCAAGTGTTTTTTGTCAGCAAAATTGATGCGCAAAAACACAGTTCATTTCCATTACATCGTACTAAATCAATTAACTTATAAAACCAATGCTCTGCAAGCCGCATAGATATTAGCTTGTAGAGCATGCATTTTCAACACAAGGTATGTTGAATTGCGATTAATTCCTCTGTAGCATCGCTAAAATCTTCAAAATTTTTGCCATGGGTTCTAGCGTACCAATATTTGCTATTCCACTCATCGCCTTCAATTTTATGCAGCACCGCATGTAGCCAATTGGCGGTGTTATCAGAATAGTCTTGAGCAATGTTGTGTGATTTATCCCAATCACCAGCAAGCGCTGCCTGCACAGCACTTAATAGGGCATCTTTAGCTAGCGCTTCTTTAGTCATTAAGCTTTGCTTCTTTATTACAAATAGACGCATTAAAAAAGGCGAGTTTTTTGTGCCTTGGTAATTTTTTTAACTGTGCTTCTGCCACGCTTGCGCTAGAACGATCAGCATAAAATTTTGTAACCAATATTTTAACGGGCGGGTTAGCGCGTGTATAGCGCGCACCTTTACCAGCCAAATGGGCTGCAAATCTAAGCTTTAAGTCATTCGTTATGCCTGCGTAATAATGGCCATTTTTACACTCTAGCAAGTACAAAACCCAAGACATGGCTAGGTATTATCTCGATTAAGGTGAGTATTCAACTTGATTTTTACTGAGGGTAGTCTATTGTTCCTTTTTGAATAAATTCAATTTTGTAGCCATCTGGGTCTTCAATAAACGCAATAATAATGGTGCCATGCTTCATTGGCCCTGCTTCGCGAATTACCTTGCCACCCGCTGCTTTTACAGCCTCACAGGCTTTATAGGCGTCATCTACCTCTAACGCCATGTGACCATAAGCATTACCCATTTCGTAACTGGTTTTGCCATAGTTGTAAGTTAGCTCAATCACACTATTATCGTATTCGTTGCCATAACCCACAAATGCTAGCGTAAATTCGCCATCTGGGTAATCGTGCTGACGAATTAGTTTCATGCCCAATACTTTGGTATAAAAATTAATAGACTGGTCTAAGTCACCAACGCGCAACATTGTATGCAAGATTCTCATCTTTGTTCTCCTAAAGTGCTTTGTGAATGAATTTAAAGTGGTGCGTTATTGTTATTTTATGCAATTTTTAGCTGCGTAATACGATAGTACTTATCCAGCAATTGCTCTTGCGTTTCTACTACATCTGGGTTGAGTGGTATGCAATCAACAGGGCAAACCGCTACACATTGTGGCTTATCAAAATGCCCCACACACTCGGTACACAAGTTAGGGTTAATTTCATAAATCTCTTGGCCTTGGTAAATCGCACCGTTTGGGCATTCTGGCTCGCATACATCACAATTAATGCACTCATCGGTAATAAATAATGCCATTAAAGTTTCAGCTTACTTTTAATGGCATCTTCTACCGCGGGCGACACAAACTGATGTACATCACCACCCAGTTTGGCCACTTCACGCACAAGGCTAGATGAAACAAACATGTACTGCTCGGCAGGGGTTAAAAATAGCGTTTCAAATTGCGGGTAAAGCTTGCGGTTCATACCCGCCAATTGAAACTCATATTCAAAATCACTGGCTGCACGCAAGCCGCGAATAACCATTTGCGCACCCTGCTCTTGCACAAATTTCATCAGTAAAATATTAAAACCAATGACTTTTATATTGCTTGCAGTAAACACACTTTTGGCCATAGCCACACGCTCATCTAGGCTAAACAGTGTATTTTTGCTGGTGCTGCCAGCAACCCCTACAATCACTTCGTCAAACAAATTGGCGGCTCTATGCACAATATCTTCGTGCCCCAAGGTAATGGGGTCGAAGGTACCAGGGTACACTGCAATGCGATTTTTACTCATCAATTTAACCTTTATTTATGCAATTGATTTTAACAAATGATAATACACATTACCTGCTTTATTTTGTTTGATTACTTGCCAACTTATAGCTGATTTTATTTCAAACTCAGTCTCAACATACAATATGCCGTTTTCACTAAGATGCTGATTTAAAATTGGTAATAGCTGTTCTAGCCATTCTTTGTTAAAAGGTGGGTCGCAAAAAATTATATCGAATACTTGTTTATTTTCAGCCAAATACTTGAGCGCGTCGCCGAAAAAAAATTGGCAGTTGTTGGCTTTTAAAAGCGCCTGGTTTTGAGTAAGCGATGCCATAGCAAGGCGAGAGTTTTCCACCATTACCACGCTTTTAGCGTTGCGTGATAAAGCCTCAAACCCAAAAGCACCTGTGCCTGCAAATAAATCGAGACAGGTTTTACCTGTCATGGATTGCCCCAACCAGTTAAAAACCGTCTGGCGCACACGCTCTGGTGTGGGGCGCAAGCCTTCTACATCGGGGAATTTAAGTAGCCTACTGCGCCAAATACCAGCATTGATGCGGACTTGATTAGTAGTGCTAGATTTTTTAGTGGGCTTTGAAGGAGGCAATTTAAAGTTTTATTTTTGCTAAAACGATAGCTTAACTAAATATTTAAGCCTTGTCATTGCGATAAAAGTCAAAATCAAGTGACTTTAAAAATAACCGATGCCGTGTTAAACACGGCATCGAGAAGAAAATTACTGCGCGCCGACTGTAACCGAAACAAAATCAGTTGGTTTAATGCGGCGGTTAAATGCCTCTTTAACTTGTGCAGTAGTGACTTTAGCCACTTGTTTGTTAAAGTCTTCTAAATAAGTCATTGGCAATTTGTAAAACCCAATAAGGCTTAGGTAATCTAAAATTTTACTGTTGCTGTCAATTCGCATGGGAAAGCCGCCAATAATGTTAGATTTAGCAGCTTTTAGTTCTTTTTCGGTAACGCCATTTTGCATAAATTTTGCCAATGTCTCATTGACAACCTTTAAAGCATCGCCCGCTTGCTCTTTCTTAGTTTGCAAGCCAATTTGAAAAGGGCCTAACTCGCCCATTGGCATAAAGTAGCTGTAAACGCTGTAAACCAATCCACGTTTTTCGCGTACTTCTTCAGTTAAGCGCGATACGAATCCACCGCCACCTAAAATATAATTACCAACATACAGTGAATAGTAATCGGCATCACCACGTTTAATGCCAGGGTAGCCTAATAATATATGTGCTTGGCTGGCTGGATGCGCAATACTTTGGGTGTTGGCTGCTAGTGGCAATGTTACTTCTGCAATTTTTGATACTGCGGCACCTTGCGGCAAGCTTTTGGTGACCTCTTCAGCTATTGCCCTTGCTTGCGCTTCTGTCATATCACCTATTAATGCAATAACAGCACTTTTGGCCGTGTAATATTGTCGATAAAACGCGATTAAGTCATCACGCTTCATCGCGGTAATGGTATCAATCTCACCACTTTCATCCAAACTATAAGGATGTGCGCCATACAATGCCTGCATAAATGCTTTGTTTGAGATACTCTCTGGCATAGTGGCCGCTTCTTGCAGGCCTGCAATAATACGTGTTTTTTCTCTATCTAAAATTGCCTGCGGAAAATCTGGCTTATGTAGAATTTTGTTAAAAATAGTGAGCGCTTTAACTTGCTCGCTACTTAAGGTACGTAATTTAAAAGCCGCTCTATCTACATCTAACTCACCGCCTAAAACAGCACCAATATCGGCAAATTGATTGGTAATGGCTTCTTCATTCATGCCATCTGCGCCTAGTGTCATCAGATATTTTGTAACACCTGCAACCCCTGATGTGGCTTTAGTATCACGTGAGCTACCCGCAGGAAAATTCACGCTCATATCAATAATTGGCAAGTCGTGGTTCTCTACAAAATAAACTTCAGAACCACTGCTAGTTTGCCAATGATTAATTTTAACGGCGGCATTGGCGCTACTAAACGCCAACATGGTTACTAGCAATACAAAGGTATTAAATACTTTAATCATTTTATAAATTCCATTTTGTTATGATTTCGTTTTGTAGCATACGCGATGACGAAACAAGCAATCGTTTAGTGCGTGTGAGGCTTACCCTGTGGTTTAGCGTTTGGGTCAATCGGCTGCGGATCTAAACTAGCCACTGTCATGTTGTCTTTTACCAAATATTTTTTTGCAACCATTTGCACTTGTTCAGAAGTAATCGCCTTTAACTGATCAGGATAATCTTTTAATAAGCGCCAGCTGTAGCCCATTGTTTCTAGCTGGCCAATTTGCATACCTTGATAAAACATGGAATCGCGCTGATAAACATCTGCCGCAATAACCGCTGCTTTAACTCTATCTAGCTCTGATTTAGTAACCCCACCTGTTTTAATCAGCTCAATTTGTGCTAATAAAGCGGTTTCTAGCTCGACAACTGTTTTGCCTTCAGCAGGCGTACCTACTAGCTCGAATAATGCTTGGCGACCACGCGATGTACTGTCATAACCAGCACCAACATCAACCGCAATTGAAGTCTCACGCACTAACTTTTGATTAAGTCTGGCCGAATCATTACCGCTTAATACGCCTGCTAATACATCTAATGCATACGGCTCCCAAGCTTGCTCTGGCGTAGTTGGCTTATCTTGCAGTGTTGGCGTATGAAAGCCCATTACTAAATAAGGCAGCTTGCCTGGTGCCTTAACAACCACGCGGCGCTCGCCAATTTGTGCAGGCTCGGTTTGCGGCTTTCTGGTTGGCAACACTTTTGGTTTTAATACGCCAAAGTATTGCTTGGCTAACTTTAATACTTCTTGCGTTTTAACATCGCCCACTACCACCAATGTTGCATTATTTGGGGCATACCAAGTGTTATACCACTCGCGTGCATCAGCCGCAGTCATGTTTTCTAAGTCGTTCATGTAACCAACCACTGGCCTGCCATAGGGATGCGCATTAAAAGTGGTAGATTGAAATTGCTCATTAACCTTTGATTGCGGCTTATCTTCTGTGCGCCAGCGCCGCTCTTCCATCACCACTTTAATTTCTTTAGCAAACTCAGCATTAGTAATCACTAAATTCGCCATGCGGTCAGCTTCTAGCTTCATAGATAGTGGCAGGTGTGATTTTTCTAGTTGCTGAAAATAACAAGTGTAATCAGGCCCAGTAAAAGCGTTTTCTTTACCGCCTGCGGCCGCCACTAAGCGTGAAAATTGCCCTGCTGGTATTTTTTTTGTACCTTTAAACATCATGTGTTCTAGTACATGCGCTACGCCCGTTTTACCGTTTACTTCATCTAGACTACCAGCGCGATACCACACTTGCGATACCACCACAGGCGCCCGATGATCTTCTTGCACAATTACTTTCATGCCGTTACTCAGCTTAAATTCTTGAATCTCTGCTTGTGCATTAAATGCGCTTAATAAACAAAGCGGGCTTAAAATAAAGGTTGTTATTAAATGTTGAATACGCACTGGGGTAAAGCTCCTAAACGATTGCAGATTTATAAACTTATCAATAAAGACTAAAGCATATTCGTTTTAGTTCTTGCTGTGCAATTAAGTTTGTGACGAAAAGGTCTGTTTAAGTCTAAAATAGGGTTATTCAAGTTTATTGCACATTATGTTTAATATTTTTAAAAAGAAGCCTGTTGTAAGCCCCACAGAGTTAACGCCAGAAACAGTTGCCGATACTCAAACAGAAATAGCCGAAGCCCCTGCAAAAGTAAGCTTTACCGAACGCTTAAAACAAGGCCTTAGCAAAACACGCCAACAGTTATCTGGTCAGCTTAATCATTTATTAAGTGGTGGCAAAATTAATGCCGACACTTACGACGAATTAGAGACGATTCTACTGACATCTGACATTGGCGTTGCCGCCACGCAAACCTTATTAGATAACTTAAAAAAGCGTGTTAAACGCGAAAATCTAGATGACGCAAGTGCGCTAAAACAAGCATTAAAAGCTGAGTTGCTCTCTGTTTTAACTCCTTTACAAGTACCGCTGCAGACCAATAACCATGCACCCTTTGTCATCATGCTAGCGGGTGTAAATGGTGCTGGCAAAACGACTACAATCGGCAAACTGGCCAAACTATTTCAAAGCCAAGGTAATAGCGTATTAATTGCTGCTGGCGACACTTTTCGGGCAGCTGCGCGTGAGCAGTTACAGGTATGGGGCGACCGCAATAATGTGCAAGTAATTGCTAGCGAAGGTGGCGATCCTGCTGCGGTTATTTTTGACGCGGTGAATTCTGCCATGGCCAAAAAAATTGATATTGTCATTGCTGATACAGCAGGCCGCTTGCCTACACAAATGCACTTAATGGATGAAATTAAAAAAGTGCAGCGTGTGATTAATAAAGCCTGCCCTGGCGCACCACATGAAGTGCTGTTGGTTATTGACGCCAACACTGGTCAAAATGCTGTAAACCAAGTAAAAGCATTTGATGATGCCATTGGTGTAACAGGCTTAGTGTTGAGCAAACTAGATGGCACAGCTAAAGGCGGTGTAATTGCTGCGATTGCCCACTTAACTGCAGAAAGGTCGCGGCCAATTCCAATACGTTTTATTGGCATTGGCGAAGCAATTGATGATTTGCGTCCTTTTAGTGCTGTTGAATTTGTAGATGCACTTTTTGATTAAGATTGTTGATTAAGATTGCTTAGCCGCTTGATTAATATGCCGAATAAAAAAGTAGAGGCTTACTTAAAATGATTACCTTCGACCATGTCACCAAACGCTATCCTGGCAGTAATGAAGCAATTACCAATGTTAGCTTTAGCATTGAACAAGGCGAGCTAGTGTACGTAACAGGCCATTCGGGTGCAGGTAAAAGTACTTTGCTTAAGTTAATAGCGGCAATTGAGCGGCCAACTAATGGCACGGTGCTTATTAATAATCAAAATGTGAGCAAATTAAAAGCCACATCATTGCCATATATTCGCCGAATGTTTGGGCTGGTGTTTCAAGACCACAAACTATTATACGACCGTAACTGCTATCACAACGTGGCGTTGCCACTGGCTATTCATGGTATTACGGGCATTGATGCAGCCAAGCGCATTCGCGCCGCATTAGATAAAGTAGGTTTGCTCAATAAAGAAAAAGCCATGCCAATTACGCTGTCGGGCGGCGAACAACAACGTTTAGCCATTGCACGGGCTGTGGTTTGCAGGCCATCGATATTAATTGCGGATGAGCCAACGGGTAATTTAGATAGAAACTATGCATCAGATATTTTGCAGTTATTTACTGCGTTTAAGCAAGTAGGCGTTACCGTTGTTATTGCCACACATGATGCGCTTGGGCAATCAAATTCAGAAAGTCAGACCAATTACCAAAACAAAGTACTGCATCTAAATCAGGGAAAACTTATTAATAGCGAGGCCATGGTATGAAAGGCTGGTTGATACAACATGCACAAGTGTTCAAACAAGTACTTTCGCGCTTTAGCCAACACAAACTCAACACGCTGTTGATATGTTTAAGTATTGGCGTCACGCTGGCGTTGCCGAGCATTTTGTACATGGTGTTAAATAATTTAAATGCATTAGTAAGTGATGTTAAAAGTGAATCGCATTTAAGCGTTTTTTTAACCGTAGGGCATGATGAAACAGCCGTACAAACAATAAAAACTGCCCTAGAGAATAATGCGATGGTAAAAAGTTTTTATTATGTAAACAAAGAAGATGCGCTTAAACAGCTGCTTGAATCTAACAATAACAATGAAGCCATCAGTGCACTGGATGGCAACCCATTGCCAGATGCCTTTTTTGTAGAACCTAAAAATCTAGATTCAGAATCTATTAGTACACTTAAAAACCAGCTCAGTAGCATGGACGCCATTGAAGAGGTTATTGTAGATAGCGCATGGATAACGCGCCTTAATTACTTGCTAACCTTAGGCAAAAAAGCCATGTTCATTCTAACTGGATTACTTGGCTTTGCACTAATAGCCGTAATAGGTAATACCATTCGCATGCAAGTTTTAACGCAGCGCGATGAAATAGAGTTAAGCCAGCTTATTGGCGCAACTAAAAGCTTTATTCGTAGGCCATTTTTATATGCAGGTGCCTTGTATGGATTAACTGGTGGTGTACTAGCGCTCACTATTTCATGGTTAGTGATTTTGTTTTTCAATCAAACCGTAAAACAAATTGCTTTAAATTATCATGTAGACTTCTCGCTTAACTTTATGTCCTTTTCACTGGCTGTCACAACGCTTGCAATATCCACTGCTATTGGTTGGCTGGCTTCATACGTTTCAATTTCCCTACCTAAAAATCAAGCCTAAACCGCTTTCCCTGTCTTAATCATTTACCTTAAGTAGTTAGCCCAACTGGGCTATTGTTTTACTTGGCAATAAGAATATTCTATGGTTTATGAATTTATATTTAAATCAACTTGGGAGATTGTCATGAAAAAAACCGTTTTATCTGCACTGCTCTTATTAGGAGCAACATCGGCAAGTGCTACTGGCTTGTCTGTAGTTGGTGCATCTGCATTAATAAGTCCATTTGGAAATTATGATGGTCAGCCACAAACTGTAACAGGCTCACAAACTGCTGGTATCTATGGTAACCTTTTCGCAGACGTAGCAGGCACAATCACTTTTACCTATTTAGGTCAAGAAAGCGGTAACAAAAATAGATTTAGATTAGATTTAGGTGCTAGCACTTTATCGTTTACAGATAATAATGGTGCCAGTGGTACAACAGCGTTGGGTACGACATTAAGTGATACAACTGTAGCGCCTGGTATAGTCGATTTTAGGTTTGTAGATACTTCTCCACTTTTCTTTAATCAAGTAGTACAAAATGGATCTAATCCTAACGGCTCTAACGGGTTGTCTTTTGCCTTTTTAGGTAGTGTTGATAAAAATGGTGTATTTCAATATGACCACATTAGCACCTATGGCCCTTTTGATTATATTTTAGGTTTTAATGATTTAGGCAATGATGACGATTACGACGATTTAGTTGTAGGCGTCAACTATGTGCCAAACGCTGTACCAGTTCCAGCAGCCTTACCGCTGTTTGCAACTGCACTGGGTTTATTTGGATTTGGTGCGAGTCGCAGACGTCTTTAATAAAATCTATTAATACGTTTTAAAAATGGACGCTTCGGCGTCCTTTTTTTGATACAAATTTTTACATGATTGAAACTAATCGTTACTAGCACTCTCATATACAGAGTGCTAATATACATATTACTTGATAATATTTATTGTTAATTAAAGGAGTTTTATCATAAACGCTTTAACCATACCTT
>JANMNC010000179.1:0-13540 GCA_031373695.1 Methylotenera sp.
ACGGAAAAGTCTCCTCATGTCTTCAAATATAAAGATAAGCCCGTCTATTTTTGCAGCGCTGGTTGCAGGACTAAGTTTGTTGCCGAACCATCAAAGTATTTAGAGGACGCTTCTCAAGCGCTGCCCGCCAACAAAGTCGCAAATCCCAACCCTTCAGAAACTTTAGAGACAGGTTCAGTTTACACCTGCCCCATGCATCCAGAGATTCGACAAGACCATGCGGGTGCTTGTCCTAAATGCGGCATGGCACTAGAGCCTGAAATGCCTAATTTGGATGAAGGTGAGAGTCCTGAATTGGTGGATTTTAAACGGCGCTTTATTTGGACGCTTCCACTCACTATCATCGTCACGTTCTTGGCGATGCTTGGTCACCGTTTGCAATGGTTCGAGATGGCTACTCAGAGTTGGATTGAGCTTTTGCTGTCCTTACCTATCGTATTATGGGCAGGTTTGCCATTCTTCGTACGTGGCTTTCAATCAATCATTAATCGCAGTCCGAATATGTGGACTTTGATCGGTTTAGGGACTGCAGCCGCATTTGTTTACAGCGTTGCAGCTACGGTTGCCCCAAATGTATTCCCTGCCTCTTTTATGGCAATGGGTCGTGTAGCCGTCTATTTTGAAGCGGCAGCAGTGATTATTTCGTTAACATTATTTGGTCAAATCTTAGAATTGAAAGCACGCTCACAAACGTCTGCTGCAATTAAATCTTTACTTGGCTTATCACCAAAAACAGCGCGTAGGATTAATGCAGATGGAATTGAAGAAGACGTTGCTCTCACACATGTTCATGTTGGCGACTTACTACGCATTCGTCCTGGTGAAAAAGTCCCTGTTGATGGCATTGTTACAGAAGGTCAAAGTGCAGTGGATGAATCCATGCTCACTGGCGAACCTATGCCTGTTTCAAAAGGGGTTGGGGATAAACTTATTGGCGCAACGATGAATACAAACGGCGCATTAATCATGCGTTCTGAAAAAGTAGGTTCACAAACTGTATTGGCTAGTATTGTGCAGATGGTCATTCAGGCGCAACGTTCCAAAGCGCCTATGCAAAGGATGGCTGATCAAGTAGCTGGCTACTTCGTAGTCGCTGTCGTCAGTATTGCGCTCATCACTTTTTTTGTATGGGGATTATTTGGCCCTGAGCCCAGTTGGGTGTTTGGTTTAATCAACGCAGTGGCGGTACTCATCATAGCCTGCCCTTGTGCACTTGGTTTGGCAACCCCTATGTCTATCATGGTCGCCACAGGTAAAGCTGCATCACAAGGCGTGTTATTTCGCGACGCAGCTGCCATTGAAAATTTCCGCAAGGTAGATACTTTGATTGTAGACAAGACGGGGACATTGACCGAAGGTAAACCACGTTTTAATCTCGCTGTAGCTTTACCGAGCTACAGCGAAGACGAAATACTTAGATTAGCTGCCAGTCTTGATCAAGGTAGTGAACATCCTCTAGCAGATGCCATTGTCAAAGCAGCGCGTGAAAAAGGTTTAGTTACTGATAAAGTTGACAGCTTTGAGTCCAGCACGGGCATTGGTGTACGTGGCAGTGTCAATGGTAAACAATTGGCGCTTGGAAATACTGCGTTAATGGATCAACTCAAGGTGCAAATCGAGCCATTAAAAATACAGGCGGATGAATTGCGCACCATGGGTGCTAGCGTGATGTATCTAGCTGTAGATAACAAGTTGGCTGGGTTACTGTCAGTATCAGATCCAATCAAAGAAAGCACATTAGAAGCATTATCTACTTTAAAAGCTTCAGGCATGCGCGTCATTATGGCCACTGGCGATGGCCAACTCACTGCTAAGTCAGTTGCAGCTAAGTTAGGCATCGAAGAATTTCATGGTGAGGTAAAGCCTGCCGATAAATTAGCCTTGGTAGATAAATTACAACGTGAAGGGCATGTAGTAGCGATGGCGGGAGATGGTATTAATGATGCACCTGCATTAGCGAAAGCAGATGTTGGTATTGCGATGGGAACAGGTACTGATGTTGCGATGAACAGTGCTCAAGTCACACTTGTAAAAGGTGACTTACGTGGTATAGCTCAAGCACGGGCTATATCTGAACAGACCATCATCAATATGAAGCAAAACTTGGGCTTTGCATTTGTCTATAATGCACTGGGTGTGCCTTTGGCGGCGGGTGTTTTATATCCGTTCACTGGATGGTTGTTGTCGCCCATGATTGCAGCACTTGCGATGAGTTTAAGTTCTTTCTCTGTCATAACGAACGCGCTAAGATTGAAAAAGACTCGGGGCTAAGTTGGTTAAACGTCCGCTAAGGGCCGAATGTGTCGATCCTAAACGTCCGCTTATATGAGGCTGAAACTAATAAACGTCTTCGATATTCTCTGAAGTCCAATCTGTTAATTATTTAAATGAATACACATGAGTCAACTAGTTATGTCGTAATATTTAAACTTGAAGATTCTAAGGCGCGAATATGGAAGCAAGTTTTTGGCATCAAAAGTGGGCGCGTGGTGAAATTGGCTTTCATCAAAAAGACATCAATCCTTTCCTGTTAAAATATTTGGAAATATTAAACCTGCCCAAGGGAAGTCGAATATTTTTGCCACTTTGTGGAAAGACTCTTGATTTTTCATTTTTACTTGCCAATGGTTATCAAGTAGTTGGCGCAGAATTAAGTGAACTAGCTGTTAAAGAGTTATTTAAAGAGCTTTGCTTAAATCCAAAGATTACTCTAATAGGAGACTTAATACGCTACAGTGCTCAAGATATTGATGTATTTGTTGGTGATATTTTTGATGTTTCAGCTGAATATTTAGGCCACATAAGTGCCATATATGATCGAGCCGCTTTAGTTGCACTACCTGTTGAAATAAGAGCTCAATATACGTCACACCTGATGAATATTACCAAATCAGCACCACAGTTATTGATCACTTTTGAGTATGATCAAAAACTGATGGATGGTCCACCGTTTTCACTTACTGAAAGCGAATTAAAACATCATTATGGTAGTAAGTACCAATTAAAGGTTCTCGAAAGCAATTTTGTTTTAGGCGGACTAAAAGGAAAAATTAACTCAACAGAGACAGCTTGGTTACTTCAAAAAAATCAACAATTTGATTTGATTAATAAGCTAAATGTAAAAGAGTAATCCAATTTTAAAGTCCGATTTAGGCCGATAACTGATAGTTCGATAAATTAAGCGCACACTATTGATCCCTAGTAAAACCTTGGAGATCATCATGGAATCCGTATTGGGTAAACAGAATGTTCAGTCATGGAATAAAGGTAAGTTAGTCGGGCAAAAAGCTCCTCTAAAATTGAAGGAAATTTGGGCAATAAGAATACGCTTAGAGTTATCAAACCAAATTCGTGATTTAGCACTTTTCAATTTAGCATTGGACAGCAAGCTCCGCGGATGTGATTTAGTTAAATTAAAGGTAAGAGATATTTCACATGGAGATCGAATTTCTGCAAGGGCAATTGTCATGCAACAGAAAACAAGTCGGCCAGTTCAGTTTGAAATCACAGAACCAACGCGCATTTCTATCGCTCATTGGATGGCTCTTGAAAATTTGGGCAGTGATAGTTACCTATTCCCAAGTCGCATTCATGACTCTCCACATTTATCTACTAGACAATATGCACGAATTGTCCATCATTGGGTTGAACAAATGGGGCTTGATCCAATAAATTACGGCACGCATACAATGCGAAGAACTAAAGCGACGCTGATTTATCGACGAACCAAAAACCTCAGGGCGGTACAACTACTTTTGGGCCATACTAAGCTTGAAAGCACAGTGCGTTATCTAGGAATTGAAGTTGATGATGCACTAGAAATTGCAGAACAAACTGAAATTTAACTTTAAATCAGTCGGGGTTTTGGTTACCTTGACTGATTTGAAAGGGCATTAACCAGCCCAAAGGAGGCTTTCATTCGTGATAAAAAATTATTAAATTTTGAAAAATATTACTCACTCTTTATTTTGCCAATAACATTAACCATGTTGTTTTATTAATGTAGCTAACGAGTCTTAATTAGTTTGCTTTTCTAAAAAAATCACTCACCATGGTTGCTAATTTTTCTGCAGTACGTGCGGTAGTAGTTTTGTCAGACCATGAGCTTTCCAGCTGGGCTGCTTTCGCCATTACTACTTTTTTAGTCTTAATATCTATTAATAACAGTCTTGGATATACAAATAAATAAGTGGGTTTCAATGCAACGTTAATCAGTAAATAATTAGCTCCGCAGCCAGCAGCAAGATTAGCCGCTGTTTCCACATTATCAAACAAATAGGTAGACGATTGATTTTTAATGACTGTTTTTAATTTTTCATTTACCGGAATGATATGTATGCCACTCATTGCAAGTTTTTGCTTATATACAAAGGTCAAATAATTTATGCGTTCCAGTTCTTCCGGTGCGTTTGGTAGACCTGTCATATCATTGAGTTGGAAATCTAATACCATGACAGTTGCTAGATCCTCTGATGCACTTAAATGTGGGGTAGTCAAAAAGCCGAATAACAAGAAAAGGTATAGAAATAATCTATAAATTGGAAGTTGGAAACAATTAAAAGGATTACCTATAAACATATTTTCACCTATTTTTGTAGCTATTGGACTTCCCAGAATTCAGTAGTCATTTTTTAGAATGTTTATTATTTGATGTGATATAACTTAAGGTAGATATTCTGTCGATTCAATAATGCTTACAACATTACATTTCTAAACAAATCTTACCAAAATGTTTATTTGTTTCTTGATATTTAAATGCATCGACAATGTTTTCTAATTGGAATACCTTATCAATGATAGGTCGCATTCTATTTACATTGATAGCTTTCACCATATCTTGTTGCTGAGAGCGATTACCTACAATTAATCCCTGCAGTTTTAGTTGCTTAATAAGCGCTGTGACAATTGACACTTCCCCACCTAAACCGGTTAGGATACCAATTACTGAAATATGTGCTCCAACACGAGCAGCAGCCATGGACTGATTCAGCGTTGCTGGCCCACCTACTTCAACGATATGGTCTACTCCAACGCCACCTGTCATTTCGCGTGCAATCTCACCCCATTTATCGTTTTTGCGATAGTTGATGAGATGATCAGCACCTAGGGCTTTAAATCTATCTAATTTTTCGTCACTGGACGATGTTGCAATTACTCTTGCACCTGCCATTTTGGCAAATTGTAGTGCAAAGATTGATACCCCTCCCGTACCTTGTACTAAAACTGTATCGCCTGGTTTCAACGCATCGTCAGACATCAAAGCCCGCCATGCAGTTAATGCTGCAGTTGTAAGAGTTGAAGCTTCAGTATGGCTCCAGCCTTTAGGTGCTAATGTAAATGCATTTATTGAAGCCGTTACTATTTCGCGTGCATATCCATCTACACCATCCCCCGGTGTGGTAGCAAAGCCTTCTACTACAGGCTTTCCAGATAACCATGTAGGATAAAAAGTACTAACAACATGGTCCCCTACAGAAAATTCTGTCACGCCATCACCTACTGCTGTTACAACTCCTGCGCCGTCTGCCATTGGAATCCTTGGTTCATTGGGTCCCCACATACCACTCACAACTGCAAAGTCATGATAGTTGAGTGAGTTGGCATGTAGTCGAACCGTAATTTCTCCAGTGTTAGGATCTTTTGCCTCGCGCTGAGTTAAAAAGATTTTATCGTAACCACCGCCGGTACCAAGAATGATTGCTTTGTTTGTCATAACCAAATCTTTCTTTGGGAGAGCATTCTCTATTAAATTATCTTAATTGTAATCTAGGCGTTACTAAAAAATTTAAATCGATTAATTTAGTTGTTAATTTTATAGATTAAGCAAAGATAACGCTTGCCACAAATAAATTGTGCACAATATAATTGTGAACAATGTAATAAGTTTATAATACAAATTATGCAAAATGAATGCGTAACAAGCGAACTTAATGAACAATCGAACTTGAATTTGGATGAGCAGATGTGCTTTGCGCTTTATTCGGCATCTCATTCAATGACGAAAATTTATAAGCCCTTATTAGCGCCGTTTGGGCTGACATATCCGCAATATCTTGTAATGCTGGTGTTATGGCAAAAAGATTCGATTACAGTTAACGCGCTAGGTGAAAGAGTGTTTTTGGATTCTGGGACATTAACGCCACTACTTAAACGACTTGAAAAACTAGGCCTTATTACACGCAAGCGTGAGGCGACTGATGGTCGTCAAGTCATCATTGCGCTGACGCCCTTAGGGCAGTCTTTACGCAGTGATGTAGCGCCTATTCCTGCCAAAGTCTCTGGTAATACTGGATGTACAATAACTGAAATTAAATCGCTGAATCAACAACTTATTGCATTAAGAGCGCATTTAAATTCCAATTTAAGCGCGGTTAAATCCGCTCGTTAACTCATCATTTTTAACCACTTACAATACAATAATCAACAAAGGAATCAGCATGCACTTAAATACTTATGGCTTAAAACCGATTGATTTTAATGCAATCAGCCCACAAGAACAAACAGGTTTTACCCGTCGTGACTTTATGATGACAAGTTTAGCGATGGGCTTTGCACTTGCATCTAACCCCGTGCTGGCGCAAGCGATTAGCACGGATACTTCTGGCATTACAGCAGGTGAAGTTAAGGTGCCCGTGGCCGATGGTGAAATTGCGGCGTATCAAGCAATGCCAGCCAAAGGGAAAAACTTCCCTGTTATTTTAGTGATCCAAGAAATTTTTGGTGTGCACGAACACATTAAAGATGTGTGTCGTCGATTTGCTAAATTGGGTTATTTGGCCATTGCGCCAGAAATGTTCGCGCGCCAAGGCGATGTCTCGCAAATGAGTGATATTGGCGAGATATTAAGCAAAGTGGTTGCAAAAGTACCCGATCAGCAAGTAATGAGCGATTTGGATGCGACATTAGCATTTGTTAAAGTCAATAAAAAAGGCAATATTGCCAAAGTAGCCACAGTTGGTTTCTGCTGGGGCGGCCGCACTGTTTGGTTGTATGCCAATCACAACCCAAACATTAAAGCGGGAATTGCCTATTATGGCTTGTTAAATGGCATGAAATCTGACATTAAAGCAAACGACCCCATTGATATTGCCTCGCAAATTAAAGTGCCAGTACTAGGCTTATATGCGGCAACCGATAGTTTTATTAAGCCAGAGGTCATTGAGCAAATGCAAGCTGGGCTTGAAAAATCCAGTAGTCGTTCAGAAATTGTTGTGTTCCCTAATGTGAATCATGGCTTTTATGCGGATTATCGCCCCACTTACAACAAAACAGCCGCCGATTATAGTTGGCAATTAGCACGTGATTGGTTAAAACGTCACGGTGTTTAATATTTAATGATGTATCGACTTTTAAACAAACATTTACAAGGTAGAAATGATGATAAATAATCCATTATTATTCAGCGCCAGGAAAACCGCTATGGCCGCCATGCTATTGGTTGCCAGCGTTGCATTTGCAGAAGACGCCGCTAAAACACCAGAAACACCAGCTCAGAATAAACCAGTTTTAGAACAAATTGTTGATACGCTGACCAAACTATCTGGCGGCCCACACGCTGGTTACCGTGCCAATCATGCAAAAGGTATTGTGGTGCAAGGTGAATTTGTTCCTGCCAAATCAGCGGCTAGCCTGACTAAAGCTGCCCATTTGCAAGGCAAAGCAAGCCCGGTAGTGGTACGTTTTTCAAATGCAACAGGTGTACCAACGATTCCAGATACCAACGGTAATGCCTTTCCAAAAGGGGTAGCTATTCGATTTCAATTAGAAGATGGCACTTATACCGATATTGTCAGCATCTCAACCAACGGTTTTCCAGCCGCTAATCCTGAAGATTTTCTTGGCTTGCTCAACGCCATTGCTGAAACGGGCCCTGATGCCGCTAAGCCAAGTCCCATTGAACAATTTTTAGGCACACACCCTGCTGCCATGCGCTTTGTGCAAATGCCAAAATTACCGCCAGTGAGTTTTGCCACACAGCCTTTTTATGGGGTAAATGCCTTTAAATTTACCAATGCGACAGGCAAAAGTCAGTATGCACGTTATCGCATTACACCAGTAAAAGGTGCAGCATTTTTAACGAAAGAACAAGCCGCTGCTGCTGCACCGGATTATTTGTTTGCTGATTTACCAAAACGCCTATCGGAAAATGCTGTTCAATATACTTTATCGGCACAATTAGCCGAGCCAGATGATGTGATTAACGACGCGACAAAAGTATGGCCAGATGATAGAAAACAAGTTGTGCTTGGCACTATCAGCTTAAAGCAGGTTCAAGCCAATGGTGCACAATTTGAAAAAGCTACCATGTTTAATCCATTAATATTAGTTGATGGTATTGAAGCTTCTGAAGACCCGATTTTATTGGCCAGACCCGCTGCTTATGCTGTAAGTTACGGCCGCCGTTTAGGCCAATAATTGTTAGCATGCGCAAGCGCTAAGGTACTGATGTAAAGGGTACTTGAGCGATTTGGCGTATTAAACTTAAATAAGCTAAAAAATTAATTTAACGACATGGAATTGGACCGAAAATGACCACAAAATTAAAGCTTTACACCTCGCCTTCAGCGTTTCCTAACCCACAACGGTTGAGATTGTTTATGCATGAAAAAGGCATTATGCAACAGGTTGAAGAGGTGATTTATGACATGGCCCCAGGTGGACAGCAACGCAAATGGCCGCATTTAAAAATGAATCCTTGGGGTGAAACGCCCACCTTAGATTTAGGCAATGGTCATTTTTTATCTGAATCAACAGGGATTGCGCGCTACATGGATCAGCAATTTTCTGGTCGAAAAATAATGGGTGAAACGGCGCTAGAGCAAGGGCAGGACACGATGTGGGACAATCGGATTTTCACGCATGTGCTGTATCGAATAGTAACCATGTTTCATGTGATGCATCAAGGCTTGGGGCTGAAAATTGAACTAACGAACAACCCCCAGTGGGGTGAGCATTGCCGCAAAGAAGCGCTGGCTAATGCTGGATTGGTGAACCAACATCTTGCTGATGGTCGCGAATGGCTTTTGGGCGGGCAGCACCCAACCTTTGCGGATATCACCTTATGCACGGCAATTGCTTTCTCTAAGTTTCCCACTAATCAAACGCCATTAGATGAGCGTTTTGAATACTTCGATTATTTTTGGCAACGTTGGCAAAAACGCGAAAGCTTTAAAGCCGCTTATGCCGATGGTAACAGCGGATTAAGTGAGTTATCGTATTTAAATGTTAATCAATAAATATAATTTAAGCACCTTCTCAGGCTTTAGTTATCAATTGGTAAAAAGGTTTCTAAAGTTAGCATGTTAGTAATTCTTATGAATTTTGCTCGCTTGACGTACCAATATAAGGTTTGTATGTCTATTTTGGGCCGTGAGCAGTCAACTGAAATAATATTACATGCGTCTGTAGCTAAAACGTAGCTGAATGGTTAAATCTTAATTTAATTTAGACTGTTTTATGCTGCAATTAAAATTGGCGAGAATTGCAAGGCATTGTTTAATTTATATAATTTTTTTCAAAGATATTTTTGAAAATCCGCGTGTCGCAGGTTCGATTCCCGCTCCGGCCACCAGTATTTAAAAAGCCTTACAGAGATGTAAGGCTTTTTTTCGTTTCTGGTTTGTATGGATAACTTTTAGCTCTGTGTTTTTTGTGCATTCAGCATATTGTTCAAAACAAAATTGAGTTAGAATCTGCTCAAACTAAAAACAAAAATACAATAATGAATAAAAATATTAATGCAGTAATGCTAGCTTTAGCATACGGTTTTGTTGCGTCTACCAATCTTTTTGCTGCCGATATCAATCAAATTGATACCAATACGAAGGAGCAAATTCGCCAGCAGGAACGTTTGCGACAATTAAGGCAGCAGCAAGAAATTAAGCCCGATGTGCGTAATTCGGGTGAGCTGCTCAAAAACACTGCCCCTATTGTGACAGGGGTAATTCCCGATAATGAATCTCCTTGCTTTACCATTTCTCACATCGCGTTAATCGGCGACGCTGCTAGTCAATTTCAATTTGCATTAGATGAAGTGCTAAACAGCGTTGGTAACAAGCCAATTTTGGGTCAATGTTTAGGTGTAATAGGCATTAATGCAGTGATGTCGCGTGTACAAAACGCCATCATTGTCCAAGGCTTTATCACCACAAGGGTATTGGCTGCGCCTCAAGATTTAAAAACTGGTCATTTACAACTAACTGTTGTTCCTGGGCGCTTAAATAAGATTCGTTTTACACCCGATTCAAGTAAACGTGTGAGTGCTTGGAATGCAGCGCCGTTTAATAAAGGTGACATTCTTAATTTACGTGATATTGAACAAGCATTAGAAAACTTTAAGCGTGTGCCAACAGCTGAGGCTGATATTCAAATTGAGCCTGCAGCCATTAATACGGCTGCTGAAACTAATGCTCAGCCGGGTTTAAGTGATGTACTTATTCGCTATCAGCAGCGTTTGCCATTTAGAGTATCTTTAAATGTGGATGACAGCGGCTCTGATACGACAGGTAAGTATCAAAGTGGCATTACGCTTTCTGGCGATAATTTGCTGGCTTTAAATGATTTATTTTACGTAAATTACAACCATGATTTAGGCGGCGGCGACAAAGGCAGGCGTGGAAACGACGGTTACTCTGCACATTATTCCGTTCCGTGGGATTACTGGCTGTTAAGTTTTACTACTTCCAGTAATGATTTCTATCAATCGGTAGCAGGTATTAACCAAAACTTTATCTTTAGTGGCACTTCGCAAAATGCAGAAGTTAAATTGAGTCGTTTGGTTTATCGCAATAGCATCAATAAAAGTATTGTTTCATTAAAAGGTTTTTTGCGTAAATCGAGCAATTTTATTGATGATACTGAGATAGAAGTTCAAGCTCGGCGAACCGCAGGCTGGGAGTTTAGCTTCAACCAAAGTTGGTTTATTGGTAAAGCAGTTTTAGATTACAACATTGCTTATCGACGAGGCACTGGCGCGCAAAATAGCCAAAAAGCGCCAGAAGAATCTTTCGATGAGGGCACATCGCGCATGAAGTTATTGTTAGGCGATTTAAGCTTAACTGCCCCCTTTAACACAGCCACACCATGGGGTATGCAAGCCTTGCAATACAATGCAAATTTACGTGGTCAAACCAATTACACGCCACTTACACCGCAAGATCGTTTTAGTATTGGCAATCGTTTCACGGTGCGCGGTTTTGATGGGCAGCAAACCCTATTTGCTGATAATGGCTGGTTAATTCGTAATGAATTGATGGCTGCTTTAGGTGCGTCGGGGCAATCACTATATTGGGGTTTGGATTATGGCGAGGTGGGCGGCCAATCTTCTGACAACTTAATCGGTAAATATCTGGCTGGTACTGCTGTTGGACTACGCGGAGGCACATCTTCACGCTATGGCAATTTTGCTTATGATGTATTTATTGCTAAACCAATCAATAAACCAAAAGGGTTTGATACGCACAATAGTACTGCGGGTTTTAATCTTAACTATTCTTATTAAATAAATTTACTCTACCCATTATTAATGGGCCAAGTAATCTTGGTGCAATCTTTGCTTTAGTTAATCAATGGCTAGGCTTGACGCGATTGATTGTTTATTCATCGTGCCAATATAAAAGATATATTTACTTTTAAATCAATTGGTTATTTGTATTAACTATTGACTAATCCTATATTTTTTATTGTGGATTTTTTCACGGTCTTGTCAAAAAATTGTCATAAACTAATAATAAGAAAGCCTAATAATAATGAATAAAAACCAATATCGCCTAGTGTATAACCGTGCACGCAACCTACTCATGGTTGTTTCAGAAAACGTTCAATCGCCGCATTCAAACGCACAATCTTCATCTAATTTACACAAAATTGCTGGTGCGACAATTGGTGGGGCTAGGTACAATTACCAGCAAACCCTTTCAATAAATCCATTCAAGTTTGCGCTTATGCTGGCATTGGGCACGGCAGCTTTTATTCCTAATACGTTCACAATCAATAAAGCTAACGCCGATATAGTGGCAGACCAGTCTGCGCCCGCTAATCAGCGCCCCATGGTGACCAATGCCGCCAATGGTGTACCTTTGGTTAATATTCAAACGCCAAGCGCGGCAGGTGTTTCGCGCAATACGTATAGTCAGTTTGATGTTGCTCAACAAGGCGTGATTTTAAACAACAGCCGTACCAATGTGCAAACCCAATTAGGTGGCTTTGTGCAGGGCAACCCTTACCTAGCAGGTGGCACAGCACGGGTGATTTTAAATGAGGTCAATAGTGCCAACCCCAGTTATTTGAATGGTTATGTAGAAGTGGCAGGTAGTCGTGCGCAGGTGATTATTGCTAACCCTGCTGGTATTAGTTGTAACGGTTGTGGTTTTATTAACACCAGTGTTGCGACGCTCACTACTGGCACGGCCGTGTTTGCAAGCGGTGTGAATGCAGGTGATTTAAGTGCTTACCGTGTCGGTGGCGGTGCGATTCATTTCTTAGGGGCTGGTTTAGATGCCAGCCAAACCGACTATACTCAAATCATTGCGCGTGCGGTGCATGTAAACGCAGGTATTTGGGCGCAGCAGCTTAATGTGGTAACAGGCACGAATCAAGTGAATGTGGCGAGCAATGGCACAGTCAATGGTATTGGTGTGATTGCGCCCAACAACACCATGCCCGATGGTAGCGCTAACCCTGCACCTGCTTTTGCCATAGATGTGGCGGCATTAGGCGGCATGTATGCAGGTAAGATACATCTGATTGGTACTGAGGCGGGTGTTGGTGTGCGTAATGCTGGCTATATTGCTACCAATACTGGTGCCAGTAATATTGGTGCCAGTGCAGGCGAGGTACGTATTGATGTGAATGGCAACTTAATCAACAATAACAGCATTGCTGCTCACACGAATGCTAGCATTCAAGCACATGGCATCATTAATACGGGTGGCACTATCACCGCTGGTCAACAGTTAAGTATTAGCGCTAATAGCCTAACAGGTGACGGTAAAGTGCTAGCAGGCGGTGATGCCACTGTGACGCTAGCCAGTGACTACACCCACACCAGCACAGGCGAGCTACAAGCCGATGGCAACCTGACAATTAATACGACGGGCAACATTAATAACCAAGCTAAGTTGTTGGCAGGTAACACGCTCACCCTTAATGCCGCCAATATCAACAACAGCGCCTCAGCTGAGATTGCGGGGCAAAACACTTACCTGAACACCACACAAGGCGGCGTGGGTCGCTTAGGCACTGGCACACTCACTAATCGTGGCTTAATTGATGGTAGCGATACGTTTATCACTGCTAATACGGTGAACAATACTGGCACAGGCGCTATCTTTGGTGACCATGTAGCGATTGCGGCGAATACGCTCAATAATAGGGATGAAACACTTAATAATAATGGCATGAGCACCACACAAGCCGCTGTCGTTGCCGCCAGAACCCGCTTAGCTATTGGTGCAGGCAATATCAGCAATGTAAATGGTAGTTTGCTATTTAGTGCAGGCGACATGGCGATTGCTGGTGGCTTAGATGCGAATTACCAAGC
>JANMNC010000183.1:0-8342 GCA_031373695.1 Methylotenera sp.
TTCAACCCTAGGCCGCCCAAGTTTAAGTATCGATAGGCAATTGCATTTCACAGCTGAAACAGCTGCGCAAGCGTTGGCTGCCGATGTTGCAATGCAAGATGAAGCCACTGTTTTAAGTAATAGGCTTGCGCATTTAGAAAATCAAATTAGTACGCTACAACAACGCAACGATGTATTAGAAGCTGAGAAAAAACTTAAAGCACCTGAAGCAATTGAAAATACTACTTTAGCCGCTAGCTTGGCCAATGCTGCATTAACTTGGTGGCCTTATTTGTTTGGCGCCAGTTTACTAGCTGGTGGCTATTTTGCGGCTGATTTTTGGCGCCGGCGCCGTCAAACAATACAGCTAGAAAATGCTGAAGAGGTTTGGGATATTTTAGATTCAAACTCAAACAACTCGCTTTACTTTAAAGAATATGACCTTGGTGACGATTTATTCGGCCTTCAAACAAATCAGGCCAATGTTGAAACAGCTAGCAAACCTAAACTAAAAACAGATGATTTTGAAGCGACACAAGTGGTAAACGTGCCTATTCAACTAGAAGACAACACCGAGCATAATATTCTAGATCACGCCGATGTGTTTCTATCACATGGCCGCACCAGCCTAGCCATTCAGTTATTGCAAAATCATTTGCTTGATTTTCCTAAACAATCGGTGACTATCTGGCTGTTTTTGCTAGATCTACTAGCAAAAGAAAACCTGCCAGCTGTTTACGAGCAAACAGCGCTTGAATGTAAAGAGCACTTTAATATTAGAGTGGCTGATTTTAGTAATGATGAGGCGAGTTTAAAACAAAGTTTTGAAGATTTCCCTCGCCTAACTGCTGGCCTAGAGCAGGTGTGGGGTACAACGGCTGCACTAAGTTATTTAGATGATTTAATTTATAACAGCCGCTTAGAAACGCGTGTTGGTTTTGATAAAAATGTGTTGGAAGAGTTAATTTTATTAAGAGGCATTGCGCAAGAAGCGCTTAAATCTGCAGAGGTTATTCAAATGGATGAGAAAAAAATGATGATTAAAGAACGTAAAGACGCCCAAATTGCGGCCAATAAACAAACTAAGTTACTAAAAATGGATGAGCTGCAATTGGCATTACAACCTAGTGTTGAGGCTGAAGCAACTGAGGCCAGACACGAAGAGTTATTTGAGTTTAATTTGGTTGAATTTAAGTAAATGCCAATTAAGTTACAAAGCAAATAATAAAACCAAATAATAAAACCAAATAATAAAACTTAGTTAACGCTTAAAAAGTAATTGGCGGCAATGCCTGCAAAAACGGCAAATCCTATCCAATTATTATGCAAAAAAGCGTTAAAACAGCTAGTTTTATTGCGTGCTTTAATTAAAACATATTGCCTGCAGACCAACACCAGAGCGGCTAACAGGCCGATATAATAATATGGTTTGTAGCCCATAAACTGGCCAATATACACTAGCAGGCAAAGCATTGCAGCGTAACAAGCCATTACTGCAATTACATCAAACCTGCCAAAAAATATAGCCGATGACTTAATGCCTATTTTTAAATCATCGTCTTTATCCACCATCGCATATTCTGTGTCATAGGCAATTGCCCAAAAAACGTTAGTTAACAAAAGCACCCAAGCCAAAGGTGGAATATAGTCGTTCACTGCAGCAAACGCCATGGGGATACCAAAACCAAACGCCACCCCTAAATAAGCCTGCGGAATAGCTAAAAAACGCTTGGTAAACGGATAGCTAACCGCTAAAAATAAGGCCACAAATGACAGCAAAACTGTGGTTTTATTAAACAATAAAACCAAGCCAAATGCCGTTAAACTTAGGGCGCCCGCCAAACAGTAAGCCTCTTTTAGGCTAACCTCACGCGTAGCTAACGGTCGGTTTTTAGTACGCTCAACCAAACCATCATATTTCTGATCAGCAATATCATTCATCACACAACCTGCGCTGCGCATTAGCACTGTGCCTGTAACAAAAATAAGTAAAGTTATCCAATCTGGAAAACCACGGCTGGCAATCCATAGCGCCCATAACGTAGGCCACAACAATAGTAAAATACCAATGGGTTTATCAAGGCGCATTAAGCGCTCATAAGCATCTAGTTTTTTTGTTAACTTTTCTAAGTTCATATACTTTAAATTATTGGGATCATAATTATTAAGTTCATTCTAATGCTTAAACTTAATGGTTCGTCACTCTTCGCTATACTCAAAATGACAGCATGGCTGAATTAAAGGTGAATTCAATATGCAATTAATCTAGGCCAAGCTCATTTAATAAGCTTGGCAAAAATACCTCAGTCACCATAATTTTAGCGCAATTTAAACTAAATATAGAGCGCCGCGCCCATAGTGCTGCAGGCGCTATTTGCATGTGCTCTGCAAGCAGCATAGATATTGGGTGGTGGAGCGGTAGTTTTTTATAACTTAAAGGCGTACGTTTCACTTTTGGGTTAGCAAACAAAGTCGCACCAAGTGGTTTATTGCCTAGCCTGCCAAGCCCATTCCATGCGCCTCGCAGGCTTGCCCTTGGCAACACGCTATGCGCAAAAACCACTGCCCGATTGTTGTCCATCAGTAAAACTTCACGAATTAACGCTGTTTTATATGCTGGCAAATGCAACAAAGCCGCTTCGTCTTGTATTGGCTTGGCATATTTCACTGCCACGGGCTTAACCGCAAAATGTGCGTAACGCTTTTGCAAACGTGCGGTGAGCGAGCCTGTATCAACTAACCAAGGTTGGTATTTTTCACTGCGAATTGGTTGCTTTAACCAATCTAATTTTAAATTGCGTATTTTCAAACTTTCACCAACTCGTCTGCATGGCGCATCCAGCGCTCTAAATGCTGATCAACCGCTGCTGGATATTCTTTAATTAATTTATCCGCAATACTTTTTGCTAGCTCTAGCAAATCAATATCACGTTCTAAATCGGCAATTTTTAACATGGGTACGCCACTTTGGCGGGTGCCTAAAAATTCACCTGGGCCGCGCAAATGCAAGTCTGCCTGCGCAATAATAAAACCATCGGTGTTTTCAAAAATTACTTTTAGCCTTGCACGCGCTGTCTCTGATAGCTTGTTTTGATAAAGCAAAATGCAGGTGCTTTTAGCGGCGCCACGCCCTACTCGCCCGCGTAACTGATGCAATTGGCTTAGCCCAGAACGTTCTGCATGCTCAATCACCATTAAGCTAGCATTGGGCACATCTACGCCAACTTCTATCACCGTAGTTGCCACTAGCAATTGTGTTTCATTTTTGCTAAAGGCCAGCATCACCGCCTGTTTTTCGGCAGGTTTCATGCGGCCATGCACTAGGCCAATATTAAGCTCTGGGAACGTAGTTTGCATATGCGCAAAGGTGTCGTTGGCGGTTTGTAGTTGCAAGGCTTCAGATTCTTCAATTAACGGGCACACCCAATAGGCTTGACTGCCAGCCATGCAGGCCTCACGCACGCGCTGTAAAATTTCATCACGACGTTCGTCACTCACCAATTTTGTGACTATCGGCGTGCGACCAGGTGGTAGCTCGTCAATCACAGAAACATCTAAATCGGCAAAATAACTCATGGATAATGTACGTGGAATAGGCGTGGCCGACATCATCAATTGATGCGGCTCTGGCTCACCCTTTTTACGCAAAGCTAGGCGCTGTTGCACGCCAAAACGATGTTGCTCATCAATAATTGCTAAGCCTAACTTTTTAAAAATAACTGCTTCTTGAAATAAAGCATGTGTGCCTATAGCAAGCTGGGCATGGCCACTAGCAATATCGGCTAGTGCGGCTTCGCGCTGCTTTTTGCTTTGGCTGCCAGTAAGCCACGCAATAGTTAAGCCCAGTGGCGCAAACCATGTTTCAAACTTTTTGTAATGCTGCTCGGCTAAAATTTCGGTGGGCGCCATTAATGCTACTTGCCAGCCATGCTCAATAGCTTGCAACGCAGCCATACAGGCCACAATAGTTTTACCACTGCCCACATCGCCCTGCAATAAACGCTGCATTGGGTGTGCTTGCGTTAAATCTTGGCTAATTTCAGCCACCACTTTTTGCTGTGAATTGGTTAATTTAAATGGTAAATTTTGCAACATCTGTGGCGCTAAAATTTGTGACAAATTAATTGCAGGCGCGTTAATGCTGCGTCGTTTAGCATAATGTTTGCGCATAGATAATTGCTGAGCTAGCAGCTCATCAAATGCTAAGCGCCGCCACTCTGGTGCGCTACGGTTTTCTAGTGCCGCTAAATTCGCATCGGGCGCGGGGTTATGTAAAGTTTGTATGCTAGTGGCAAAACTAGGCAGGCTGCTGTTGAGTAAACCTAGCTGTTTATAAACGCCTGCGGGCAACGTTTCTGCCAATTGATTCTGATTAATGGCAATTTGAATGGCTTTGCGAATATTAGGTTGTGTAAGCCCTGCAGTGGTGGGGTAAATCGGCGTGAGTGTTTCTGCCACAATGGTTTTATCGCCAACTGCTTTGCACTGCGGGTGCACTATTTCGTAACCAAAAAAACCGTGACGTATTTCACCATATACCCGTAATTTTGCGCCAACTTTTAAAGCAGTAATTTGACTAGGATAAAAATGCAAAAAACGCAACGTTAATTGCCCACTAGCATCTTCTAGCCTTGCTATTAAGGCTTTACGCGGTTTATACGATACTTCGGCATGCACAATCTCACCTTCTACTTGCACACTATCGCCCAGCCTTAAATCGCGTATTGCCGTTATGCGCGTTTCATCCATATAACGCAGCGGCAAGTGCAATAGTAAATCTTGAGTTTTTGTAAGGCCTAGCTTTGCTAAATTGGCGATTAATGGCTTACTAAAAGCTTTAATTTCTGTGAGTTTAGTCATACTTTAAGTTCATGCCTTAAATTTGCACATGCTAAATAACTAGCCTTATTAGCCAGCTCACTGAATTCTATTATCTGTGCTGCCGCCTTTTACCCGATTAATGCGCACAACGTTGGGTATTTTGCGTAAATTACGCATTAAACCAGCCAAATGCACGCGGTTGTGTACTTGCACTGTAAAGTTAACGCTGGAATATTGGCTACCATCAGAATCTTCTACGCTCACGTTATCAATATTAGAGCCTGCCTCTGATATGCCTGCAGCAATTTTAGCTAACATGCCACGCTCGTTAGCCACCACCATGCGCACGTTTACTTTAAATAATTTTTTGTTGTCTGGATCCCATTCAACATCTAACCATTTATCTGGATCTAGCTTAAATTTAGCCACCGTTGGGCAATCGTGAGTGTGGATTATTAGGCCTTTTTCTTTATTAATAAAACCTAAAATTGGGTCACCCGGAATTGGCCTACAGCACTGTGCAAACTGTACTGCCATGCCCTCAGAGCCTCTAATGGTAATAATATCGAGCGGTTTAACCAATTTACTTTTGCCATTATCTGTATCGTCTAAGCCTTGCAGATTAGGGTCTTCTATATTAGCCACCAGCTGGTGCGCTACCATCAAGCTCACGCGTTTACCTAAGCCAATATCTGTCAAAATATCTAACTTATCTTTGGCGCCATAATCGCGCATTACTTTTTGCCATTGCTTATCGCTAATCACGTTAGGCTCAACATGCAAGGCTCGCAAAGCTAAGTTAAGCATACGCTCACCCAAGTGTGCCGACTCTGACACTTGCACGGTTTTTAAATAATGCCGAATGTGCGAACGGGCTTTGCCTGTGACAACATAATTAAGCCATGCGGGGTTTGGGTTGGCTAGCGGAGCGGTAATAATTTCTACATGGTCACCGTTATGCATTTCGGCACGTAATGGTGCCAGCTCATTATTTACTTTTACCGCTACACAACTATTGCCTACATCGGTGTGCACAGCGTAGGCAAAATCGACTGCAGTAGAGCCTTTTGGCAGCGCTAGTATTTTACCTTTGGGTGTAAATACATAAACTTCATCTGGAAATAAATCAACTTTGAAATGCTCTAAAAATTCGTAGCTATCTTCACTCTCGGTTTGAATTTCTAGTAAACGTTGCAGCCACTGGTGTGTTTGCTGCTGCAACGTCGTCAAATGGGCATCGGTGGTTTTATATAGCCAGTGCGCTGCCACGCCAGTATCGGCAATGTTATGCATCTCATCAGAGCGCACTTGCACCTCAATAGGCGTACCAAATGGGCCAAACAAAGTGGTGTGCAACGATTGATAACCGTTGGCTTTGGGTATGGCAATAAAATCTTTAAATTTACCAGGTATGGGCTTATAGAGCGCATGCAAAGCACCCAAGCTTAAATAGCAATGCGCCGTATCTTTAACCAGAACCCTAAAACCATAAATATCGTGAATATTATCAAGCGTACTGTGCTTGCTAAGCATTTTACGATACACACTATAGAGATGCTTTTCGCGACCTTTAACATCTGCTTCAATATTCGCATCCGCTAGACGCTGCTTGATGGCCTCTAAAATTTTAGTAATCACCTCTTTGCGGTTTCCCCGCGCCACTTTAATGGCTTTAGCAATTACGCGATGACGCATGGGATATAAATACTGAAAGCTTAAATCTTCAAGCTCTTGATAAATTAAATTTAGGCCCAGTCTATTTGCAATTGGCGCATAAATTTCTAGAGTTTCGCGCGCAATCCGTTTTTGTTTTTCTAGCTTCATGGATTCTAGCGTTTGCATGTTATGCAACCTATCAGCCAATTTTACTAAAATCACCCTCACATCTTGGCTCATAGCCAGCAACATTTTGCGGAAATTTTCTGCTTGTGCTTGGGTAGCGCTTTGAAACTCAATTTTATCGAGCTTAGTTAAGCCATCTACTAGTGCACCTACCTGTTTGCCAAATTTTTCACTAATTTCATCAACTGCCACGCCAGTATCTTCCACTACATCATGCAGCAGAGCAGCTAGCAGCGTAGGCAAATCTAAATGTAGTTTAGCCAGTATGCAGGCCACAGCCACAGGGTGTGTAATATATGGCTCACCTGTTTTACGGGTTTGGCCATCGTGCGCCGCAAAAGCATAGCGATAAGCCGCCCATACTTGTTCAATATCAGCTTGGTTAAAATATTCTTTAAGTAGAAGGGTGAGCTGTGAGTTTTCAGTATCTGCTGGCAGCAAATGCGGCTCAGCAGGCTGAAAGGTGTCGATTGTTTGTTGCTTGGTTAGCGATTTAGTCCCAGTTTTCGGCATAATTACTAAAATTAATACTCAAAACAATGCTGTTAACTAGGCACTTTAATATCGGGCACTACAGGGTATTGTAGGGCTATAGTTTAAGGATGAATGCGATTTAAAATTTCTACACCCACTTTACCAGCTGCAATTTCACGCAAGGCTAATACAGTTGGCTTATCTTTTTGACCTGTGCTGTGCACGAAAGGGTCTGAGCCATTAGCTAATTGACGTGCGCGATACGCAGCAACTAACGTTAATTGAAAACGGTTTGGAATTTTTTCTAAACAATCATCTACAGTAATACGGGCCATGGTGTAATCCTTTAATATTAACTAGCCTAAAAATTCACTAGCTTAAAATTGACCTAGTTTAAAATTTACTAGGTAAGCGATTGGCTAAGCAAATAACTTACTAAGTTAGCGCTTGAATCAGCGCGGCATATCGCTGAATTTGTGTGCCGGCTTTAAGGCGATGTGTGCGAATAATCGCCATTAAATCTTGTAAAGCCACATCGAAGTTATCATTGATTGTAACATAATCGAACTCAACCACGTGGCGCATTTCGTCACGCGCCGCCGCTACTCGTTGATTAATAACCTCAATGCTATCTTGACCGCGGTTATTTAAACGCTGCGCCAACGTTTCGACTGATGGCGGCAAAATAAAAATACCAATACTTTGCGCATAAATATTACGCACTTGCGCAGCGCCCTGCCAATCAATTTCTAAAATAACATCATACCCAGCCTGCAAGGCAGTATCTACCGCGCTTTGCGAGGTGCCATATTGAGCACCATGTACTGCAGCGCTTTCTAAAAAACCACCTGTTTCTAATATTTGTGAAAATTGCGCTTGGCTTACAAAATGATAATGTGTGCCGTTTTCTTCACCAACCCTTGGCTGGCGAGTGGTGTGCGAAATAGAGAGCTTTACTTGGCTATCGCGAGCTAACAATTCTTTAACTAAGCTAGTTTTACCTGCGCCAGATGCGGCTGTAACAATAAATAAATTACCGGCAATCATCTTTAACACCAATCTGGGCTTGGTAAAGCTGAAAAAACTTGCTTAAGCCCAGCACCCCAGCCTTGCCTCACTGTTGAATAATAAGGGTCGTTTTCTGTAATGCGCTGTTTGCAATCGGCATGAAAGCTATCAACGCGATAAATTAACAAATCAATGGGTGCGGCGACAGACACATTGCT
>JANMNC010000033.1:0-12937 GCA_031373695.1 Methylotenera sp.
TTGCTTAAGCCCAGCACCCCAGCCTTGCCTCACTGTTGAATAATAAGGGTCGTTTTCTGTAATGCGCTGTTTGCAATCGGCATGAAAGCTATCAACGCGATAAATTAACAAATCAATGGGTGCGGCGACAGACACATTGCTACGTATTGTGGAATCAAATGAAATTAGCACACATTTAACCACATCCATGATGTCACTATTATGTTTAACCACACGGTCTACAATTGGCTTGCCATATTTAGTTTCGCCAATTTGAAAGTACGGTGTTTCTACGCAGGTTTCAATAAAATTACCTGCCGCATACACATGAAACAAACGCGGCTTTTCACCTTTAATTTGGCCAGCCACTATGATGCTGGCATTAAAATCAATATCATGATTTTTAAAGTGTTCGCCATCGCGTTCAAACACCGCACGCAACTCTGCACCCACTAAGCCTGCTACATCAAACAAGCTGGGTGCATTATGCAAATGCGCGCCAACTGAATCGGTTTTTTCTTCGGATTTTTCTACAGCTGCTCTTAATCGATTAACGACTGACTGTGTAATTGCTAAATTGCCCGCAGTCAACAACACAATTACGCGTTCATTTTTAACCTCAAATGTATGCATTTTTGGTGAAATAGCCACCTGATCAACACCAGCATTGGTGCGGGTGTCAGACGCTAAAACTAAGCCTTGCTCAAGTAGCACACCAACACAATAAGTCATAACGAGAATCTATAAATTTGTATGAGCCAAATCATACCATTTTGCTTAAAAGCTGACTTGAAAAACCTCAAAAGAATTACATAAATCCTGCAGCTTCAGTTAGTTTAGCCACATTTTCTTGAGTAAAAAATCCATCAAAACTGCCGTAGCGCTGTACGTATTCAATAATTAATGAAGAGTGCTCTGACGCATTAGAGAATATTTGCTTTAAGCCCTGCTCTTTAGAGCCAATCACATCCAGCAAAAAGCCTTTGCCATTTTCGGCAATCGCATCTACTGCAAAATCGATATTTTCTTTGCCCTCATGCTCACCATCTTTAACCGATATCGCCATATGGTGTAAACGCGGGCCATAATTGCGCACAAAGGTTTCTGTGGGCGATGGCAAATGCTCTAAATGGTTAATAAAATAAGGCGTGTTATTAGCGGTAAATACTTTTGCTGGGCTTTTTGATTCAGGAATCGTATGTGCGCTTTTGGTGACATTGGTGGATGAGTTTTGGTCTTTAATATTGTACGCGCCCCAAAAATAATAACTGGAAAGTGACAGATATTCCAAAATCGCCACTTCGCGGTTTTGGCTGTAAACCCTTGTGGCTAAATGATCTAATGGTAGCAATAAATCAGTCACGCCTATTTTATTTTGCAATGTTTTGGCCTCTAAGTAGGCCGCTTGCACATCTGGTTTAATTACACTTACCCCCAATGCATACACTCTTAACTCATCAGGCTCGCGCTCTAAATACGCCACAATATTATGGGTATATGGCGATGGTTTACTAATGGCCAAGTTGCCAGGCAGCTCTAATTTGCGCGCATCATCTTGATTAAAAAAGCGGAAGCCACGCTGCTGCTGAATTTTAACCACACTGTGTAAATCATCTACCCGAATAATCTCGCCCATATAGCGGCTGTTGGGTTTTTTAGCACCTATTGGGTAGACTTCATTTAAGCTTCTAAAAATACCGCGCAGGTTAGGGTCTTTTACTTCGCGCAATAAAATATCGGGCGAATTTAAATCGATACGCAATATATGGGTTAAATGCTGCTCGGTTTCTAGCGTCACCATATAATGATAGGGCGTCATTAACGCCAGCTCTGCGATGTATTTGGTTGAGTGTTCTGGGTCAACCGAAATCATCAGCGCATCTATCTCATGAATCATATCGGTTAAGCCCAATGCATCACGCTCTTCCAATAGACGGATTAAGTTTTCCTCAAAAAAAGTGGAGTTTTCTTTATCACCATGGCGGTCAAAATTAAGTGAGCTGGCTGTCATTGCTGAGCTTGTTGCATCGATTGTGCAGCTTTTAACAACTCCATTTGGTTCATTTTATGCTGCTGGTGTATTGGTACACCAGCTTGATTCACCACAACATGAGTTGCCATACCCTCAACTCCGCCACCAGAGCGCATGCCTGTTACAGGGCTTGCGGTACGGTAATCTAAACCCGTGGCTAGTCGCACATAAGTTTCGCCAGCACGGCAGCCGTTTGATACATCAACACTTTGCCACGCACTATCAAACCACACATCTACCCATGCATGGCTTTGCATTAAGCTACCATCTTGCGTAAATAAGTAGCCACTCACATAACGCGCGGGGTAGCCTAAACTGCGGCAGCAGGCAATAAATACATGTGCATGATCTTGGCAAACACCTTGACCCAATTGAAACGCCTCAATAGCCGTGGTTTTTACTTCAGTTGCACCTTGTATATAACCCACTTTATCCATCAGTGCATGCATTAAGTCATCAATTGATTTGTGTTTAAAACTGGCTGAAAAACGAGTAATCGCTTCGTCAGCTAGTGTTAAAGGGGTATCGCGCAAATAAATCGCTAAAGGCAGCAACTGGTGTTGCGAGTAATCGTTGACGCCTGTTTCTACCTCTCCAATAACAGTTACGCTTAACTCAGTATGTGGCGTATCAACCACAAGCGTATGCGTGGTATTGCCAAAAGCATCTTCAAAAGCCTGCAGTTGGCCTTGTACTTTAATATCCCAATATTTAACATGCTGACCAAAACCACTTTGCGGTGTAAGCCTTAATTGTTGAATCGTATAGTTAACAGGCGAGCTGTAAACATACTGGGTATGGTGTTCGATAGTCAGACGCATAATTGGCTTATAGTTTAACTTGCTTTAACTGGCGTTAATACTTAGAAAAGCACGCTGAATTTCTGCGCCCAATAAGTTGTTTGAATCAATAAAATCACTTAAAAACTCGTGCAAGCCAAGCTGAAAAATATCCTGCATTTTGCCAAAACGTAATCTTGCGTGCAACTCGCCTGACAGCCTTCTGCACTCGGTATGTCTAGCACCAGAAAGCTGCTCTAGTATGGGTGAAATTTCATCTAAACAAGCATGCAGTGAGCGCGGCATATCGCGCCTTAACACCAACAATTCAGCCACACGCCACGGCACAATTGTATCGCTGAATATTTTTTGATAAGCCTGAAAAGCTGAAACAGAACGTAACACCGCACTCCATTCGTAATAATCAACCGCGCCGCCTACCTCTTCTTGTTCTGGCAATAAAAGATGATATTTCACATCTAGTAGCCTAGCAGTGTTGTCTGCGCGCTCTATAAATGTACCGAGTCGCACAAAGCTAAATGCATCATCACGCAACATCGTGCCAAAGCATACGCCCCTAAATAAATGTGAGCGCGCTTTTACCCAATCGCAAAATTCGCGCAGGCCATTTTTAGCTAAATCTTGACCAATAAATTGAGAAAACTCCAGCCATAGCGCATTAATGTTTTCCCAAGTTTCAGAGGTCATCGCCACGCGCACAGCACGGGCGTTTTCGCGTGCATTGCGCAGTGCATTGTAAATACTAGATGGATTATCGGCATCCATGGCTAAGTAGTGAATCACATCTGCCGCATTTACATCAGCATAATCGGCTTCGTAGGCATCAACATTGCCCGATATTTCTAAGGCAGGCAACCAAAGAGCAGCCTCACTTTGGGCGGCATTGGGCACTAGCGACATGCTATAAGTTACATCTAGCACACGCGCCATATTTTCTGCGCGCTCAATATAACGCGCCATCCAATACAAGTGGTCAGCAGTTCGGCTTAGCATATGGTTTCAGCTTTGCTGGCCTTTATACTGTCTTTATCTTTGAGCTTAAATTTGGTTTCTTTTTTAATTGCCGCATCTATTTCGGGTTTGTCTATGCCACTTTCTAGTAGCGTTGTATCTTCTAAAACCCAAGTATCTTTGGTGCCACCGCCCTGCGATGAATTTACCACTAGCGAGCCCTCTTTTAAGGCCACGCGACATAGCGCACCTGGCACCAGCGTCACTGTTTTGCCTGATAATACAAAGGGTCGCAAATCTACATGACGTGGCGCAATACCTGCTTCAACCAGCGTAGGGCAAGTTGATAACGCCAATGTGGGTTGCGCAATATAATTGGCGGGCTTAGATAAAATGCGTAATCTAAACTCTTCAATTTCTTGCTTGGTGGCCGCAGGGCCAACCAACATGCCATAACCGCCAGAACCCTGTACTTCTTTCACTACCAGCTCATGCAAGTGCTCTAAAGTGTATTGCAAATCATCTTCTTTACTTAACTCGTAAGTTGGCACGTTTTCTAACAGTGGTTCTTCGCCCAAATAAAACTTAATCATCTCTGGCACATAAATATAAGTAGCTTTATCGTCTGCCACGCCTGTTCCAACTGCATTAGCCAAAGTCACACCACCATTGCGATACACAGAGAGTAAGCCTGGCACACCCAGCATAGAATCTGCGTTAAATACTAATGGGTCAATATAATCGTCATCAATACGCCTATAAATCACATCCACTTTTTGCGGACCCTGCGTGGTGCGCATGTAAACAGCATTATTACGCACAAATAAATCTGGCCCTTCTACCAACTCAATACCCATTTGCTGGGCAATAAACGCATGCTCAAAATACGCGCTGTTATAAGCGCCTGGTGACAATAAAACCACTGTTGGGTCAAGCACACCAACTTGCGCTACCGCTCTTAAATTTTTAAGTAGCACTTGCGGGTAATGATCAACTGGGGCGATATGATAGCGGCGGAATAATTCAGGAAACAGTCGCATCATCATTTTGCGGTCTTCTAGCATGTATGACACACCAGATGGCGTGCGCAGATTGTCTTCCAACACATAAAATTGTGATTCGCTGGTACGCACTAAATCAATCCCTGCAATGTGCGCATAAATTTGATTCGGCACATCCACACCAAACATCTCTGGGCGGTATTGGCTATTGGCCAAAATACTAGATGGCACGATGCCTGCCTGAATAATTTCCTGTGTGTGGTAAATATCGTGCAAAAACATATTTAGCGCACGCACGCGCTGAATTGCACCTGCCGATAATTTCGACCATTCACTTGCAGATATTATTCTGGGAATCACATCAAACGGAATCAGTCGCTCTGCCCCATCTGCCTCGCCGTAGACGTTAAAAGTAATGCCCACGCGGCGAAACAGCAACTCGGCTTCTTGGCGCTTACTTTCTAATTGATGATGCGGAATATCTTTTAGCCAATTTTGATACGCCACATAAATGTGACGTACATGCTCGTCGCTTAAATTGGTAGCGTCTAACTGCATTTCATCAAAAAACGATTGTGGAGATTTTTGCATCATTAAAGCCTTTATTAATATAAAGACCAATGCAAGGCGTGTGCCAGATTATTTATCAATAAAAATCATATAGTTACAATTATTTTTATTGATATAGCGATAAATTGCACAAACTTAGTGCGTTAAAAAACTGGTTTTTAAAAAGCATGCAACAGATTAGTGCATGCTTTAATCTTAATTTAAATTATTTAAAATTGTTATAACTGAAACATTATTCAATATTCATAATCTGCTCACGCATTTGTTCTATTAGTACTTTAAGCGCCATAGATATTTGGCTGGTTTCTATTGCCACAGATTTAGAGCCTAAAGTATTGGCTTCGCGATTCATTTCCTGCATTAAAAAATCCAGTTTTTTGCCTACTAAATTACCTGTATTTAAAATATGTTTCACTTCAGAAATATGTGCATCTAAGCGAGAAAGCTCTTCATCTACATCAATACGTTGCGCATACAACACCATTTCTTGCCTAATCCGATCGTCATCATGGCTATTGGTTGCCTCAAATAATTTGGTGGTGAGTTTAGCTTGGTATTGCTTAACCAGCGCGGGCATCATAGGTTTAACTGTGACTACATGCTGCTCAATTTGCGCTAGGCGATCTAAAATTACCGCTTTTAGCTTTGTGCCCTCACGTGATTTGGCTTCAATTAAATTATTTAATGCGAGTGTCAACGCAGCTTTTAAATCTTGCTCTAAAGCCTCAGCATCAAAGGCCTCTGCTGCCATCACACCAGGCATACGTAAAATTTCTAGCATATTAATTGGCTGTGTATGTGGAAAATACTGCGCAGCAGTTTTTGCGCTTTCTGCAATTTGCTGTAACACCATGTGATTAAGCTGCGGCGCACTATTGGCGGCCACTTCACGCATCATGCTGATGCGTATATCTACTTTGCCACGCCCTAATTTGGCCTGAATAAGCTCACGCGCAAGCGCCTCTAAGCCACGTGTCGTATCATCTAATTTTAACTGCAATTCTAAATAACGATGGTTGACCGAACGCAACTCAATCATCAACACACCATTTTTAGTGTTGTTTTCTTGCGACGCATAACCTGTCATGCTGAGTACCATAGCTTGCTTTCTTAAAGTAATTTGTGATAATTGTATCAAACCCCTATGATTTTATGCGAATATATGTAAAATCAACGTGGTTTATGCATAACAATTTATTACAGCACACTTTATTACTGCGCACCTAGATGGCAACACTTAAAAATCAATCGCTACCAATCGGCTATATGCTGCAAGACTACATTATTACAAAAGTCTTAAGCACTGGCGGCTTTAGTTTTGTTTATCTTGCGCAAGACTTAAACAAAAACATTGTGGCCATTAAAGAATATATGCCCACAGGCTTAGCCTTACGCGAAGAAGGCGCCACCGTCATGCTAGGTAGCGATGACGATGCAGCCACTTTTAAACATGGTCTTAAGTGTTTTTTTGAAGAAGGCTTAGCATTAGCCAGAATTGACCACAAAAATATTGTGCGTGTGCTTAATTTTTTCAGAGAAAACAACACCGTTTATATGGTGATGCAGTACGAACGCGGCAAATCACTGCAAGATTATATTCTTTCGCAACCAGAGCCAGTGACTGAAAAATTTGTGCGCCGTGTGTTTAGCGAGCTACTCAACGGCCTGCGCGAAGTGCACACGCAAAAACTACTGCATTTAGATATTAAACCAGCCAATATTTATATTCGGCTTGATGGCTCACCGGTTTTGCTAGATTTTGGTTCTGCTAGGCAAACACTTACACAAACGCAATCTAAATTATCGCCCAGCTACACCCCTGGTTTTGCACCGCCAGAGCAGTATTTTGAGCGCAAACATTTAGGCCCCTGGAGCGATATTTACAGTGTGGGTGCCAGCATGTATTCGTGCTTAGCACGCTCTGCGCCTATTGCCGCTAACCAGCGCGTTAAAAAAGATTTTTTATCGCCCGCCGTTAAAGTAGGCAAAGATATTTACACGCAAGAATTATTGGGTATTATTGATAATTGCTTAGCCTTAAATTATTTAGACAGGCCGCAAAGCGTGTTTTCGCTACAAAAAACGCTGATGGAGGTAGTGCCGCCTTTAGTGATTAAAAAGCCTAGTTTTGCAAAAAAAATAAAAGATGTATTAAATAAACCTCTGTAAATGACTTAAATAAAAACTTAAAAAATGAAATTTACTATTTATCAAAATAGCCGCCAAGGACCAAGAAACTACAACCAAGATCGGTTGGCGTATTCTTACAGCAAAGACGCGCTGTTGCTAGTGCTTGCCGACGGTATGGGCGGCCACCGCAATGGCGAAATAGCCGCACAATTGGCTGTTAAAACGCTAACTGATGCTTTTCAGCGCTTAGCCGTACCTTTTTTAAGCAGCCCCGCTAAATTTTTAATCGATCATATTCAGCAAGTGCACGACATGATTGATAACGTGACACAAGACCAAGAGTTAATAGAATCACCACGCACCACCATTGTGGTTGCAGTTATTCAGCGTGGCTATTTGTATTGTGCACACGTAGGCGATTCGCGGCTATATCATTTTCGTGAGGGGCATTTACTGTTCCGCACTGAAGATCACTCTGTGGTGCAATCGCTGTACAAAAAAGGCATGATTACCAAAGAAGAAATGGCGACGCATCCTTATAAAAACAAAATTTATAATTGTTTGGGTGGTGAAACGCCTCCGCAGATTGACCTTGCCGACAGGCACGAGTTAATGGAAGGTGACACCATTTTGCTGTGTACAGATGGCGTGTGGGGCGTATTGCCAGATCAACAAATTAAAGAAATTATTCAGCAACATGCGGTGATTGCTGATGCAACAACTAAATTAATGGATAGCGCCGAGTTTGCAAGTGACGAACGCGGTGACAATATGAGTGCGATTGGCTTGCAATGGGGTGATCGTTCATCAAGCATTACTGCGGTTTCTACGCAATTAATGCCTTTAGGTGAAACCACCACCATTATGAACCCCGTTACCCAGCAAAGCACAGATGGTATAGACCCAGCTGAATTGTCAGATGATGATATTGAAAATACCATTGCAGCTATTCAAAACGCATTAAATAAAACCATACAAAAAACTAAATTTTAAAGCGCCTGCTTTTAAAAATTAATGCCTCACTTAAGCGCATGACTTATAATCAGTTTTTTTGATTATTAAGTCATTAGCATGCAAACCAATCTTCGCCCAAGCCAACGCGCCAACAACCAGCTACGTAACGTTGAAATTATTCGCCATTACACCAAACATGCCGAAGGCTCTGTGCTAGTTAAATTTGGCGATACACACGTGCTGTGCACTGCCAGTGTTGAAGAAAGAGTACCTGGTTTTTTAAAAGGTAAAAACCAAGGTTGGGTGACTGCTGAATACGGCATGCTGCCACGCTCAACCAATAGCCGCATGGACAGAGAAGCAGCCAAAGGCAAGCAAAGCGGTCGTACGCAAGAAATTCAACGTCTAATTGGCCGCAGCTTACGCGCGATTATCGATCTAGAAAAATTAGGTGAACGTAGCATTCACATTGATTGCGACGTCATTCAAGCTGATGGAGGCACCCGCACAGCCAGCATAACTGGCGCTTTTGTGGCTTTGCAAGATGCTGTTTCTACGCTATTAACTAGCGGGAAGATTACTGAAAATCCACTTAAACAAGCAGTAGCGGCAATTTCTGTAGGTGTGTTTCAAGGAACGCCAGTGCTAGATTTAGATTATATCGAAGACTCTGGTTGCGACACCGATATGAACGTTGTGATGACAGCAGATGGCGGTTTTGTAGAGATTCAAGGCACTGCCGAAGGCGAGCCTTTTACACGTGAGATGATGAACGCCATGCTGGATTTAGCACACGCTGGCATAAACGAATTGCTAAAAAAACAGTCGCAAGTGTTGGCCGTGTAAATACTTAAAACTAATCTTAGCCACAGAGAACACAGAGAACAAATATTTGCAGCGTTTATAATAAACAAATAGTTGTTCATTTTAACAACAATTTTTTTATTAGGATTTTACTCTGTGAACTCTGTGCTCTCTGTGGCTAAAAAATCATGAACAAACTCGTTATTGCATCTAACAACCAAGGCAAGCTTGCCGAAATTCAAGCTTTATTAAAGCCGCTTGATATTGATGTGTTGCCACAATCGGCTTTCAATGTAACAGAAGCAGTAGAGCCACATTGCACTTTTGTAGAGAACGCCTTAGCTAAAGCGCGCCACGCCAGCTTATCTACAGGCCTGCCTGCACTGGCTGATGATTCTGGTTTATGTTTGGAAGCCTTAGATGGCGCGCCAGGTGTGCATTCAGCTTATTTTGGTGGCGAGCCTAGAAGTGATGCAAATAACAACATGCATTTATTAAAGGTACTAAAGCAGTTTGACAATCGTTTTGCGTATTATTATTGCTGCTTGGTGCTTGTGCGTAAACATGACGACCCGCAGCCGTTGATTGCGGAAGGCATTTGGAAAGGCGCTATTTTAAAAAAAGCCCGTGGTAGTAATGGTTTTGGTTACGATCCACTATTTTTAGATAGCATTACAGGAAAATCTGCCGCTGAATTAAGTAGTGACATCAAAAACAAAGTCAGCCATCGCGGCCAGGCACTGCGCAAAATGTTGCATTTAATTCAACACTTATAATTTAATAGTCAATTATTCAATAATTTTACCTACTAGCATAAATCAATGAAACCTTTACCAACATGGCTTCGTGACGATAACAGCATTGTCGCCTGCACTGAAAAAATCCGCGTGATGCAAGAAAACTTTGATGAGATTCAACAAATTGTGCAAGATGCGTTTGAGGATGGTTTGCTAATGGAAGTGAGTGAAGCGCAAATGCGTGAGGCTTTGCATAAGCTAGTAAATGAGCTGGTAAACCCGTATAAAAGAAGTAAAGCTGCCATTGAAAAAAGTTATACCAATTAATGTAGAGGCAAGCTTTAAGCCTGCAAAAGCCATCAATACAAGCTCGCCAGTTTTAGGTGATGTGACGCTTTCTGGGCTAACTAACCCACCACCACTATCACTGTATATTCATATTCCATGGTGCGTAAAAAAGTGTCCGTATTGCGATTTTAATTCGCATGAATCACGTAGCGAAATACCGGAAAAGCGATATGTGGCAGCGCTCATCAAAGACTTAGAGCAATCTGTGCCGCGCGTGTATGGGCGCAAAATTAAAAGCGTATTTTTTGGCGGCGGTACGCCCAGTTTATTTTCGGCAGAATCCATCAACGAAATTTTAAGCGCGGTGCGCATGCTTACGCCCTTAGAATACGCTGCTGAAGTTACGCTGGAAGCCAACCCTGGCACTGTAGAAACAGCACGTTTTGCTGGCTACAAACAAGCAGGCGTCAACCGCGTATCGCTTGGCATTCAAAGCTTTAATGCCGACTATTTAAAGGCGCTAGGGCGCATTCACGACGATAAACAGGCGCTTGCTGCAGCCGAGCTAGCGCTTAGTACATTTGAGCGAGTGAATTTGGATGTGATGTATGGCTTGCCGAATCAAAGCTTAGAACACGCGCTACAAGATGCGCGCCAAGCAATTGCGCTTAACCCAGATCATTTATCGTTTTACCATTTAACGCTAGAGCCTAATACGCCGTTTCACCGCACGCCGCCTAGCTTACCCAGTGATGATGTAAGTGCCGATATGCAAGAACAGATTGAGGCTTTGTTAGCGCAAAATGGTTATGAGCACTATGAAACATCGGCTTTTTGCAAACCCAGCTTGCAGCACAAACATTCTCAGGCAAGGCACAACCTTAATTATTGGCAGTTTGGAGATTATTTAGGCATTGGCGCGGGTGCGCATTCTAAACTGAGCTATCACGATAAAATCACCCGCGAAACGCGACACAAGCACCCCAAAGCTTTTATAGAAAATGCCGAAGCAGGTTCCGCTGTAGATAATACTTGGGTGATAGAGCAGGCTGATTTAGGTTTTGAATTTATGATGAACGCGCTGCGATTAAGCAATGGATTTGAAACAAAGTTATTTCAAGAGAGAACTGGCATGCCCCTGCAGGCGCCCGATTTTAATAATATGGCCATGCGCCTTGCAGAGGCATCAAAAAAAGGCTTAATTACTTATAACACTAATCGTATTCAACCAAGTTTACTTGGCCAGCGCTACTTAAACGATTTGCTGGAAATATTTCTATAATAATTAAAAATTTAATTCAAATCTTTACGTATATCTAATAAATCGATTAGCAATAATATTTCACTTAATGCATTTTTGCTAAAGCCAGCACGTTCGCCATCGCGGTTATCGGTAATTAAACTACGCAAATATTCTTTAGCCATCTCGCTAGGCCAAGCGGTGTGTAGTTTTTCCATAATATGTGGAAATTCTTCTAAATGCTGTGGCACATAAATTGATGTATTAATTTCATACCAAACAGGTGTCATCACGTTAAAAGTGCTGTGTAACTGTTTAGCATAGCTTTCAAACTCATCTTGCAAGTTGAGCTTTCTAAAAACCTCAAGCAAATATAACCAATGATTAATGGATGATTTTGGGTGTGCATCAATCGTCATTTTTAAATGCGCTATCGCATCTTGCGTGCGATTAATACTCATTAGTAATTTCGCCTCTTCTAAAGTAGAGGCTACTTTAGATTGTGTTTCACGCATCTCAGTATTCACAAAACCGTGTTTTTGCTCAGGCTGTTTAGGTTCAGCTTCTTCGTACTTCACATCCATCTCGGTATCTTGCCAAGCACCACCAAAATCCGATAACGTATCGTCCATTTTAGGTATTGATTTAGCAAATTGAGTAAACGCGCGTTGACGATGTTTTTTAATCAAGTAACTAGCTAACGCCACTAACGCTAACAAGCCTAATATCACTAGCAAACTGGTTTTATACTCATCAAAAAATGAGTTTTCTACTGATGACTCAGGTTCATTAGTTGCTAGTTTTTTAGCTGCTGGAGTTTCTAGCTGCGTTGGTTTTTCTTTATTCACACGCGCCACGTTAGAATCAGCCGCTGTATTATCGTTTAAATTTTTAAACACTTTTTTGGTGGTCAGGTTGTCGCTTGCCACCGAAGTATCTACTGGTGCACTATTAGGTAAAATATTAGGTGAACTATCAATAGGCAGCTGATTTGTTTGGCTATTTTCTGTTGCAATGCCGTTAATTGGCAGCGTAAGCGTTTTGTCTAAAATTAGTTTTAAATCGCTAAGTTTAGTTTGCAGTATGCCTAATTTTTCGTTAAGTCTGGCTAGCTCAGCTTTTAAAAAAACGTTTTTAGTAACCAGCTCTTCGTATTCTTTTAGCAAAAAGGCGGGCACACCTTCTACCGCCTTCTTAATGTTATAGCTAGTACTAAGTTTTTGCTTTTTTGCCTTTTTAGCCCGAGCACCTGTGTTTGATGAAAGTGATTTTAAAGTTGGAATAATCAACAAAGTTGGCTCTTTAAATGCAACCTCTGCCTTAAGCTTTGTTTCAAAATTGGTATTAAGTGCCTGCGTTTTTAATACAAACTTTTTCTGCATGGCGCGGCTTTTGGGGTAAAACATGCGAGCAATGTCGTTAACACTCTCATCAGGCAATGCGGGCCATAT
>JANMNC010000050.1:0-2576 GCA_031373695.1 Methylotenera sp.
TTTTGGGTTTAGTAATGCTTTGCCAAGCGCATCAAGCTCTTCTGCCAGTAACAAACCTGCGCAAGCCACAGGTGCAAATTTGGCAATGCCGTGCGTGCTGGCTTCAGCGCGGTGTGCAGTGCCAAAAGCATCCATCACAAACACATCACACAATGCTGCGTATTTTTTGGCTAGCTCATCGTTATTTTTCTTTTCGCCCACATTAAAGCGACAGTTTTCTAACAACACCATTTCACCGCTGGCAATGGTTAAACTGCCTGCTGGCGATTCATCGCTTAGCCAATTTTTAACTAAGCGTACTTTTTTACCCAGTTTGGCAGAAATCACATCGGCCACAGGCTGCAGTGAGTTCTCTTCGCTGTAAACACCTTCTTCTGGACGACCAAGATGCGATGTGACCATAACTTTTGCGCCCTTTGACAGCGCATATTCAATGGTCGCCATGCTGGCAGTAATTCGTGCATCTGATGTCACCTTGCCGCTACTAACTGGCACATTAAGGTCTGCGCGAATAAACACGCGTTTGTTGCTTAAGTCTAAATCTGTGATTTTGATGAATTTCATTGCATTTACCTACCTAGCTACGTTTTGTGTTTGACTTACATGCTGCACCAAACGCATCAAATTACAAGTGTAGCCATATTCATTGTCGTACCAGCCAATTACCTTTACAAAAGTAGGATCTAGCATCATGCCCGCATCGGCATCAAACACACTGGCGGCGGGGTTGGTACGAAAATCAGTTGATACCACTTTATCATTGGTATAAGCCAACACATTTTTAAGCGCACCATTCGATGCCGCCTGCATAGCAGCACAAATCGCTTCGTAGCTAGTTTCTTTATTTAACTCTACAGTTAAATCGACCACTGAAACATCACTTGATGGCACACGCAACGCCATGCCAGTCAGTTTTTTATTAAGAGACGGGATGACAATACCAACCGCCTTAGCCGCACCAGTGCTAGAAGGGATAATATTTTCAAAAACGCCGCGACCACCACGCCAATCTTTTTTACTAGTACCGTCGACAGTTTTTTGTGATGCCGTTGCCGCATGCACTGTTGTCATTAGCCCACGTTTAATATCAAAGTTATCATGTAGTACTTTTACCAATGGCGCCAACGCATTGGTAGTGCAAGATGCGGCCGAAACAATCGCCTCACCTTTATAATCATGGTGATTAACACCATACACAAACATAGGCGTGTTATCTTTACCTGGGGCCGATTGCACGACTTTTTTTGCACCGCGATCTAAGTGAATTTGGCAACTTTCTTGTGTTAAAAACACACCTGTCGATTCTACTAATACATCGACACCGTTTGCCGCCCAATCAATGTTGGCAGGTTCACGCTCAGTTGTTATGTGCACTTTTTTGCCGTTAATAACAAGGTGTCCATTTTCTGTACGCACATCCGCTTTAAATCGGCCGTGCACAGAGTCATACTTAAGCATATAGGCCATATAATCAATATCTTGCGTGCCATTTACCGCCACAATTTCAATATTGTTAAACTCAGGCTCTTGTACTGCTGCACGTATTACCATGCGGCCGATGCGCCCATAACCATTAATGCCGACTCTGATTGTCATGCTAATCCCTTTAAACTTATTAATAAAACCCGTTTTTAACAATACCCATTTTTAATAATATTTGGTTTAACAAATAAAAAGAGCCTCTAAATGGAGGCTCTTTTATAAAACTAACTACTCAATAATTACAACACTGACTTAACAGTTGCCACTACGTTTTCAACTGTGAAACCGAAGTGTTTCAACAACACGCCACCAGGAGCTGATTCGCCGAATGTATCGATACCTACAACAGCGCCTTCTAGGCCAACATATTTACGCCAGAAATCTGTTACGCCAGCTTCAACAGCCACGCGTACAACGCCCGGAGTTAATACGCTGTCTTTGTAAGCTTTATCTTGACGGTCAAATACGTTTGTTGATGGCATTGAAACCACGCGTACTTTTACGCCGGAAGCGTTCAACTCAGCAGCCGCTTTAACCGCTAACTCTAATTCAGAACCGTTAGCAATAATGATGACTTGTGCGCCAGCAACATCAGACAATACATAACCACCTTTGCGCATTAACGCAAATTGTGCAGCATCATGTTTCATACCTGCAACGTTTTGACGGCTTAATACCAAGCTTGAAGGACCATTTGTGCGCTCAACCGCAGCCACCCAAGCAACAGCAGTTTCTGTTGAGTTACCCGGACGCCAAACGTCCATATTTGGAATCAAACGTAAACCAGCAGTATTTTCGATTGGTTGGTGCGTTGGACCATCTTCACCTTGACCGATTGAGTCATGTGTTAACACAGCAATCGTGCGTTGTTTCATCAATGCAGCCATACGCAATGCGCTTTTTGCATAGTCAGAGAACATATGGAATGTACCGCCGAATGGAATTAAACCACCGTGCAATGCCATACCGTTCATGATGGCGAACATACCGAATTCACGAACGCCGTAAGAGATATAGTTACCTGGTTTTTTGGCATCAACGTGCACAAAGCTAGAGGTGCTCGTTAAGTTAGAACCTGTTAAGTCAGCAGAACC
>JANMNC010000069.1:0-5098 GCA_031373695.1 Methylotenera sp.
GGTTCTGCCAAACTAAAAGTATCACGCTGTAATACTAAATGCACTGGCATAGCATAAAGCCAGAAGGCGCTTGCTGCTTGGTTGCCAGCCTGCTGCCAAGCAAGCGCTGCGTTATGTTTTGAAGGATAGAATAATTTTTTAATAAAGCTAAGCATGTGGCATTTTAGCATTGCACTAGCAATGTACTAATGAATATTAAAGTTTTTAAATACAGCGCAATTGCTGCTAACGTAATACTAACGTCCAATAAAAAAGCCGTCTTTTGGACGGCTTTTTAACTAACTACTCTTTAACTAACGACTATCTATTAATTACCAGTATTGACGATCATTATGTTTGTTACGATGCTTACGGTGCCCATTACCACGGCCTCTGTTGTCGTCATCGTCATTCCAACGTTGCTCGTTATAACTCACATTCGATACATAGCCATTAGACCTTACTGCTACTTGCACAGGTATAAAACGTCCAGGATCTCTATCGGTTACTGTCGAATATTGACGACCATTATATTCATAATTAACTAAATAGCCTGCTGGCACTTGGCTCCAGTTATCTACTGTTACACAACGCTCTACTGGACGCGTTTCTACACGTTCGCGGCCACGGTTGTCACGACCATTATTGTCGTAACGGTCACCTATTACCGCACCTAGGCCAGCGCCAATAGCTGCCGTAGCAATACGGCCACTACCGCCACCAAATCGGCTACCCACTAAACCACCTGCAACACCGCCAACAATAGCACCTGTGTTAGAACGCTGCGGTGCTTCATAGTAGCTTTCACGCACATATTCTGTACGACATTCTTGACGTGGTGAATTCACACGTTCAAATTGTGGTGCAACTGAAATTACGCGCGCGCGGTCTTCATAATCATCATTAGAGCCTGCATATGCGGTCATGGCTGGTAATGAAACACTCGCTGCAATTAAACCTAATAATAATGTTTGACGCATTTTACTTCTCCTGTTTTATCTCTGCTGTGGCACTGCATATTTTGCAATTGTATAAAGTAGCTAATATTAAAGTGCCTGTTAAAAATACGGTGCAGATGACCAACTAACGGGTGGATATTACGGTTTGCCGACCGCTAATTGTTAATAACTTGTAACTAATGATTTTACGTAGATTAATTATCTGGCCTAGTAAAAGCCTATATAGCTTCAAATTTTGCGCTGTGTACTTGTTAATTTTCACTGTGTGACTTGAGTTACTGTTCGCATTTTTAAACGGCCTATACTCAATTTAATGCTACAAACTGTAGTTGTGTTTTATAGGAGAATAACGATGAAAAATTTAAAAATAATGGTTACAGCTACTGCTTTAATGTTTAGCGGGCTAGCGTTTGCAGGTGAATTTAACAATCATTGTACTAACGGACTTTCTAAAGGTGCATTACACAAAACAAAATGTGAAATTAACGAGCTTTACAAAGGTAAAACCTATTGCTTTAGTAATGAAGGCGCACGTGATTCTTTTTTATTTGATCAAGATGGCATGATAGAAAAAGCCACTACTTTTTACGCAAAAAATGCAGAAGTAGAGCGCGAAAAAATAACGCAAGACAATGCATTAAAACAAATCAACAGTAAGACTTGCGACTTAAGTAACAAAGATGCAGGTTACTTAATATTTAATGGCCTAGATTTACAGCATTGCAACATGCAAAATGTGAGTTTTTTTGGTGCAGAGCTAAAAGGTGCAAAATTGATGGGCGCAAATTTAAATGGTGCTTATTTAAATTTAGCCCGCTTAGAGAATGCCGATTTTAGCAATGCTAATTTAAGTAATGCCACGATTTTTCAGGCTATTTTTAGCAACACTAATTTTAAAGGCGCCAATCTTACCAACGCACGCATGATAGGCACTCTGGGCAAGGTAGACATGAGTAATGCTAATGTTAGCAAAGGCCGTTTTGGTCTAGATTTTGGTAACCAACCCATGGGCCAAATGAAGTTTGATTCTGTTGGTGGCAACTTTGTAAGTGCTAATTTTGAAAATGCCGATTTAAATTTAGCAGCGTTTTCTTTTGGTGATTTAACCAATGCTAACTTGCGTGGTGCTAAATTGTTTCGCGCAGATCTTACTAAAGCTAATTTAACAGGTGCCGATTTAACGGGCGCCGATTTAACTGATGCGGATGTAGATGATGCCAACTTTAAGGATGTTAAAGGCTTAAACACTGTTAAAGGTTTTAACACAGTAAAAGGCAAATGTATTGATTGCAAAGTGATTGCAGATAAAAAGTCTGAAGCGGCAGAAAAGCTAGCTTTAGCAATGCCTACTAACCTTTAGTAATGCCTACAAACGAAGTGCAAGCTTGTAAAGTGCGTGCAGTTAAGGCCAATTAAGTAAGGCAATATATTGCTGGCTTAGGCTATTAAGCCAGCAATTACAAAATTAACTGGTGGCTAGTTTTTCAAGGGCAGCTCGGTTGCTAATTTCAACATGACCACGCCCTAGCTCTACCCAATGCTTTTGCTCAAATCGTTTAAGTTGGCGGCTTACAACCTCACGCGCCGTACCAAGCTCATCTGCCATTAGTTGGTGCGTGCGGCTAATCGTGCTGTTACCCACATCTAATAATAACTTAGCTAAACGCGCATCTAAACTATGAAAAGCCACTTCATCTAGCAACACAATTAAATCGCTAATTAGCACGCCATAGTTGGTCATTACAAAACGTCTAAATATTGCCGAATCAATCATCAATTGGTTAAAAGCCGCAGATGGAATAATCACATCACGAATCGGCTCCTCAACAATGGTAGATGCAGGATAATTACTGCTACCCAGCAAGCAAGTGGTGGTAATCACACAAGTTTCGCCTGCCGCAACACGGTATAACAAAATTTCGCGCCCACTTGCCGACATTTTATATACACGTGACTGCCCAGCGAGGCGCATGACATATGCACCGCAGGCACCGCCTTCGCGATAGCCAATTGTACCAATTGGTGCTTCTACTATACGTGCAGATTTTGTCAAAATTTCACGCGCACTTGGCTCTAAAGCTAATAATGGCGGAAAACTCTGTAACCAGTTTAAGTCGTCCAAGCTATATTCTCCATTGACTGTTTCCCATAAACTTTTAAAAGCACTTACGATTTAAATGCAATTGTGAGCGTTAAACACTCTAAGTTTTTATTTATCTTATAGGCTTAAAACCACAAGCCATTACCGCAACACTATCAGCACCCTAACATTGTTGCAATACTCTTATTTACACAGCTTTTAAAACAGGTTGCACATCTTAATAACGCTTGTTGCAGATAAGATTTTTAAATCGCTTATTTGCTGTATTGGCTGTCGATAGTTACATCAACTAATTGTTAGGCCTACAAACTATTTGCGTTGCTCATAAAAATCAGTTAAATTTAATAGCTTATAAATTAAAATTATTCTTTGAATATGGCCGATTACGACAACTTAAAACTAGATCATCAACTTTGTTTTGCGCTTTATGCGGCGACGCATTCGCTAACACGTGCGTACCGCGCATCTCTTGAAAAACTAGGCATAACTTATACGCAATACTTAGTGTTGTTAGTGCTGTGGGAAAACGATGGCATTAGTGTTGGCAAAATTGCACAGCGTTTAGAGCTAGATTCTGCAACATTGACCCCTATGCTTAAAAGATTAGAAACTGCAGGGTTTGTGTCACGCATTCGCAATACAAAAGATGAACGCATTGTAGAAATTAAATTAACGCCTGCTGGAAACCAACTAAAACAAGAGCTTGCAATTGTGCAGCATGGCGTTGCTTGTCAAACTGGCTTAAGTGCTAGCGATTTTAATCAGCTTAAAGATTCGCTGCATCGTTTAGTAGAAACCATGTCGAACTGCGAAGTAAGCGCAAAGTAATGGCGCGACCATAAAAACACAAATAAATGTTAGTGTGAATAGTAATTAGTTGTTTAATCACACATTAAAAAGCCAGCTCAACTAGCTGGCTTTTTAATTGCTGTCTATTATTTTTTAATATCTATTTTCTTACAGGCTCAGACACTGGCTTTTCGCCCGTAACAATGACGTTACGATAGCTTTCTAAGCTACCCATCAATTGGCTAATTTCTAGCGCTGGAACATTAAACGCATAAAATGTGTGCAAACACTCTATTAAAATAATATTGAACTCACGATTAGTAATTTTTAAATGTGGGTGGCTGTCTTTCATTGATTTGCCGCGGCCAAACTCATCTTTTACGTAAATTTTTGGGCCGCCGGTTTCTTGCACCACCCAATTGGTTAACATTACTTTAAAACCAGCTTTGCTGTCTTTATTGTCATGAACTGCTTTTAAAGCTGGATTGGCATTTAAGGCTCTATTGACATAAATTTTATCAACTAAGTGATCAACCGTTGATGCGATGTTATAAGTGCCCCCTAATCGAGTATATAAACTATCTTCTGCTGATGCTACCGATGAAACTGACATTGCGCTTATTGCAGCAAGCACTAACAACAAACCACTTAATTTATTTTTTAAAGCCTTATTTATTATAGACATTTTGCTTCTCCAGATTATTGTAAATAATTAATTACTTAGTTATTAAAATCGCTTAACAAGGTATCTCCTAACTTACCTGTTGCTTAATCTTGCAATTATTAACAATCAGCAACAATTTATTAACAATTACAAGATAATGCATTTTTAGCACATTAATAATTAGCATGCAAACTATTTACGCTCAAACTAGTATTAAGCAATAATACTTTTAATCATTTCTATACCAAATCCAACACCAAACCCATTAACATCACTTTGCACTGCACCTAAACCACCTTTGCGGTTGGTGCTTGATAAATCGGCATGCACCCAAGCCACATCATTTTCAATAAACTTACTCATAAAACGGGTGGCATGAATATGGTCACCACCACCTTCTAAAGTGCATTGTTTAATGTCGGCAATATCACTGTCTAAATCCACATCAAAGTCATCTTCATTTGGAAAGCTCACAATACGCTCCCCCGCCAATGCCCCCGCCTGTACTGCCTTGTAGGCAAGCTCACTACTAGTGGCAATAATACCGCTCATGCGATCACCCACAGCAACTGCCATACTACCTGTGAGCGTTGCATAATCTAAAAT
>JANMNC010000189.1:0-10663 GCA_031373695.1 Methylotenera sp.
ATGATGCCAACACAATAAGGAGACCGATATGCCTAGAGTAAAACGTGGTGTCATCGCTCGCGCAAGACATAAAAAAGTATTAAACGCCGCTAAAGGTTATCGCGGTCGTCGTAAAAACGTTTATCGCGTTGCTAAGCAAGCGGTAATGAAAGCTGGTCAATATGCATATAGAGACCGTCGTCAGAAAAAACGTCAATTCCGTACTTTGTGGATTGCACGTATAAACGCTGGTGCACGTGAGTTAGGTTTAACTTACAGCCGCTTTATGAACGGCTTGAAAAAAGCTTCTATTGAAGTGGATCGTAAAGTATTAGCTGATTTAGCTGTATTTGATAAAGAAGCATTTGCTAAATTTGTAGATTTATCTAAAGCGGCATTAGCAGCTTAAGCTACTTGCGGTTTTAGTAATAACAAAAAAAGAGGCTATGGCCTCTTTTTTTACGGCTGAGTAAAAATATTTATTCATAATCAATCAGTTAAACATCAACAAACACATTACTTTAAGTTAAAATATCGCATGATTAATTTAGAACACCTCATTTCAGAATCTCTTGCCGACTTTGGTGCGTGTAATGACATGCCAGCTTTAGAAAACGCTAAAGCCAAGTATTTGGGCAAAACAGGCTCACTAACCGATGCATTAAAAGGCTTGGGAAAGCTATCGTCTGAAGAGCGCCCCGCTGCAGGCGCAGCTATTAATGTTGTTAAGCAAGCGATTGAATCTGCTTTAAATGCTCGTCGTGAAGAGATTTTAGGTGCTGCACAAGCCAATCAGCTGGCAAGTGAATCGCTAGATGTAACATTGCCAGCGCGTGCTCAATCGCAAGGCGGTTTGCACCCTGTTACACTGACGCTACAACGCATAGAAGCATTATTTCATTCAATTGGTTTTGATGTGGCAACCGGGCCTGAGATTGAAACTGATTTTTATAATTTCACCGCACTTAATATTCCAGAAAATCATCCTGCACGCGCTATGCATGATACGTTTTACGTAGATGAAACTAATGTGTTGCGTACGCACACATCACCAGTACAAGTGCATTACATGGAAAATGCAATGAAAACAAAGAGTGGGCCACCACTTAAAATTATCGCACCAGGCCGTGTGTATCGCGTAGATTCAGATGCAACACACTCACCCATGTTTCACCAAGTAGAAGGTTTGTGGGTAGATGAAAATATCAGCTTTGCAAATCTTAAAGGTGTTGTGCAAGATTTTTTACAAAGATTTTTTGAGCGTGATGATTTAACCGTACGTTTTCGCCCATCATTTTTCCCATTCACAGAGCCATCAGCCGAAATGGATATGAGCTGGAACGGCGGCTGGTTGGAGATTGGTGGCTGCGGCATGGTGCACCCAGAAGTATTTAAACATGTGAATATAGATTCTGAAAAGTATCGCGGTTTTGCTTTTGGTTTAGGTGTAGAGCGCTTGGCCATGTTGCGCTATGGCGTAAATGATTTGCGCCACTTTTTTAATAATGATTTGCGCTTTTTGCAGCAATTTAACAAATAAGACATTTAGATTAGAACAATATGCAATTTTCAGAAAACTGGTTACGCCAATTTGTTAATCCAGCGCTTGACTCGCAAGCTTTAAGTCACGCCCTAACCATGGCAGGGCTGGAGGTCGAAGATACGACGCCCGCTGGAAAACCTTTTACCAAAGTGGTGATAGCTGAAATTATTGCTGCTGAAAAACATCCTGACGCAGATCGATTACAAGTGTGTAAGGTTAGCGTGGGCAGCGAAACATTGCAGATTGTATGCGGTGCAAGCAATGCAAGAGTTGGCATAAAAATACCATGCGCACTTGTTGGTGCCGTATTGCCAGGCATTAATATTACACAAGCTAAAGTGCGCGGAGTGGAATCGTTTGGCATGCTGTGTTCTGCTAAGGAGCTGGGTTTGGCAGATGAAGCGAGTGGCTTGCTCGAGTTGCCACTTGAAGCCAAAGTGGGACAAGATATTCGTGATTACTTAAGCCTAAACGACAATGTGCTAACGTTAAAACTAACGCCAAATCGCGCCGATTGTTTAAGTATTTTAGGTGTTGCACGTGATGTAGCCGCCATTACTGGTGCGCCACTCATTGCCGATTACGTTGCGCCAAATACTTCACTAGGTAGTAACTTAATTGCAGTGCAAAGCAAAGCAACACAAGCGGTAAAAGTTAGCGCCCCATTGGCTTGCCCTGCGTATTATGGCTGTGTAATTGAAGGCGTTAATGCGCTAGCTAATACGCCTGATTATATGAAGCGCAATCTTGAGCGCAGCGGTGTTCGCAGTATTAGTGCAATTGTCGATATTACCAATTATGTTTTGCTTGAGCTTGGTCAGCCTATGCATGCGTTTGATTTGGCTAAAATAGATGGCAGTATTCAAGTGCGTTATGCGCAAGAAAACGAAGAAATTAAGCTGCTTAATGATGCAGTAGCTAAATTGGCTAAAGATGATTTAGTTATTGCGGATAATAGTGGCCCGATTGCCCTAGCAGGTGTTATGGGTGGTGATTCTACATCGGTGTCTGACACTACTACTTCAATTTTTTTAGAGAGTGCATTTTTTACGCCAGATGTAATTGCAGGTAAAGCGCGTCGTATTGGTTTAAGCACAGATTCATCTTACCGGTTTGAGCGCGGTGTTGATTTTGGAAACACTAAAAAAGCACTTGAACGCGCAAGCGCACTGGTTATTGAAATTTGTGGTGGTATGGTAGGCGAAATGACCGAAGTAGTTAATCAACTACCAACCCGCAATATCGTTAATTTGCGTTATGCCAGATTATTATCGGTGCTTGGTGTAACTATTGCACAAAAAGAGGTTGGAAAGCTACTGTTGCAACTAGGCTTTGAATTCACTGAAACTGAAAATGGCTTTGCAGTTAAAGCGCCTACCTATCGCTTTGATATTACGCGCGAAGAAGACTTAATCGAAGAAATAGCACGCCTGCATGGCTACGATAAAATTGAAGCGATTGCACCAACGGCTAAATTAAACATGTTGCCTGCGCCAGAAGCCACATTAAACCTGACTTGGCTGCGTAATACGCTACAAACGCAAAGTTACCAAGAAGTGATTACTTATAGCTTTGTAGATGAAAGTTGGGAGCGCGACTTAATAGGTAATGCTAATCCAATTAAGCTTAAAAACCCAATTGCAAGCCACATGAGTGTGATGCGCAGCAGTTTGTGGGGTGGCTTGCTAGATACACTAACTTATAATTTGAATCGCAAGCAAGATAGAGCAATGCTGTTTGAAGTTGGCGCAAGTTATCATGCTGATGCAAAAAACTATTTTGAGCAAACACACATTGCAGGTTTATTTCATGGTGCCTTTCATCCTGAACAATGGGCTGATGCAAGCCGTGATGTAGATTTTTACGATATAAAAGCGCATGTTGACATGCTAACGCATAATAATGCGGAATATCGTCCAGAAACCCATGCTGCATTGCATCCAGGGCAGTCGGCAAGAGTGTATTTATACGGTAAAGCTATAGGGTGGATAGGTAAGTTACATCCTAAGTGGCAGCAGAATAACAATTTGGTTAAAAATACATTTTTGTTTGAGCTGGAAACAGCGCCATTATTAGCGACTAAAGTGGCACGCTATCAAGAGGTATCTAAATTTTTGCCAGTACGTCGCGACCTGGCTATTTTGGTGGATGCTGATTTATCCATTCAGGACATTAAAAATGTTGTGAATACGGCTAATATTTCTTTGTTGTATCAAATACAATTGTTCGATGTATATCAAGGCAAAGGCATAGCAGAAAACAAAAAAAGCCTTGCATTATCAGTACTTATGCAAGATACTCACAAAACGTTGCTCGATATCGAAGTCGATAACGTCATGTCAGAGTTGCTAAAATTATTACAAAAAAACTTTGGCGCTGAACTCAGAAATTAATAACTTAAATTAATAAATAGCACAATAAATCGTACTTGGGTACTAAACCATACTTAAAGTACTAAATTGTACTAGGGGAATTGCATGACTTTAACAAAGGCAGATTTAGCCGATTTATTATTTGAGCAAGTAGGCTTAAATAAGCGTGAAGCAAAAGATATGGTAGAAGCGTTTTTTGAAGAAGTGCGCAGTGCACTAGAAACTGGCGATAGCGTTAAATTATCTGGTTTTGGTAATTTTGAGTTACGTAAAAAATCAGAGCGCCCAGGCCGCAACCCAAAAACGGGTGAAGAAATACCTATTACAGCACGCAGAGTAGTAACGTTTCATGCTAGCCAAAAATTAAAAAGTAAAGTTGAAGAGCACTACGCTTAGTTATATATTTGGCTTAAGTTATATATTTGCTTAACTATATTTAATTAAATTGATGATAGATCAAAACATTAAAATACAATTACCCCCAATACCCGCCAAGCGGTACTTTACTATTGGTGAGGTGAGCGAGCTATGTGGCGTTAAGCCACACGTGTTGCGCTATTGGGAGCAAGAATTCACGCAGTTAAAGCCTGTTAAACGTCGCGGTAACCGCCGCTACTATCAGCATCATGAAGTACTATTAATTCGCAAGATTCGTGAGTTGCTTTATGAGCAAGGTTTTACAATTAGTGGCGCACGCAATAGGCTTGATGGGGCAGAGATTAAAGCTGGTGCAGAGCTTAAGTCTGAAAGTGTATCTGCTCCAGCTAGTAATGTTGTGCCTATGCCTATCAAGTCTGAAACGGCAGTTGATTTTATGACTTTCAAAAAAGAAGTACGTCAAGTTATTCAATTGCTACGCGCTTAATCTAAGTCGATTAAGTTGTCTGTTTTAACTAATTCTTCTATTTAATTTCATCTATAGCTGCTTAAATATTCAGCCAAAATCCGCGTTTTGAATTATAATTTTAACTCGTTGTAAATCAACTACAACGCGGTTCGGGGCATAGCGCAGCCTGGTAGCGTACATGCCTGGGGGGCATGGGGTCGCAAGTTCGAATCTTGCTGTCCCGACCAATTTTAAAATAATTCACGTATCAAAAATCTAGATGTATTGCGCAAAGCAATGTGAGTTAAGCGTAACTAATTTTGAATGAACATAAATAGTTACGGAGTTCAATCATTGTTTTTGGCATACACAGTAGATATCGTTTTTTGTTAGAGCCAAAACATACCCACTAAATGATTTAAGAGTCTGATTTTTTAAGCTTTAAGCATTTGTTCTGCAGAGTAATAACAGTAGTTGTGCATGTTAAAATATTATCAGTATGAAATCTCAATCAATTACACCCAAACGTGTTCAGTTAGATCTTAATGAGCAACTGCATACTTGTATGCTGGCAGATCGTCATGGCTTGCGACGAAAGTTGCGTGATTTGCTGGATTTGCAAAAGTTAGCAGATGAAAAATCTGTTTTAAAAGCACAGCGATTGTTGGATGAAGTTGTGCAAAAAGTACGTAGCTCTAACGCAAAATACCTACAGCGTTTAACCAACCTACCTATACCTGAATACCCATTAGATTTACCTGTCTCTGCACGGCGTGATGAAATTGCCAAAGCTATTAGTAATAATCAAGTGGTGATTGTTTGCGGTGAAACGGGTTCAGGTAAAACCACTCAGCTGCCCAAAATATGTTTAGAGCTTGGCCGTGGTGTTTCGGGATTAATAGGGCATACACAGCCGCGACGAATAGCCGCACGTTCGGTTGCAAGCCGTATTGCACAAGAGCTACAAAGCCCACTGGGTGAAGTGGTGGGTTACAAAGTGCGTTTTAACGATAAGCTTTCTGAATCTAGCTATATTAAGCTGATGACAGATGGTATTTTGTTGGCAGAAACGCAAGGCGATAAATTTCTTAACGCTTATGACACCATCATTATTGATGAGGCGCATGAGCGCAGCCTAAATATTGATTTTTTATTAGGCTACCTCAAGCAGTTATTACCAAAACGACCCGATTTAAAAGTTATTGTGACCTCTGCAACTATTGATGCAGAACGATTTTCAAGCCATTTTTCAACGCAAACCAGTGTTGGAGTTATAAAAGCTGCACCTGTCATTGAGGTTAGTGGTAGAACGTATCCTGTAGAAATTCGTTACAGGCCTTTAGGCAAGGGTGGTTATAGAAGTAAAGAAGGTGATGAGCCACAAAATGTGCAGTTTGATAGTGATGATGACACTATTTTTGGAATAGCGCGTAAAGCTAAAACAGAGGCGCGCTGGCTAGAGGAAGATGATGAAGAAGAGGCTATAGAAGAAGCCATTATGGACGCGGCAGACGATTTGTTGCGCCAAGGGGATGGGGACATTTTAGTGTTTTTGCCAGGCGAGCGTGAGATTCGCGATACAGCTGAACACTTAAGAAAGTACCAAGGCCGCTCGAGCAAGTTAAAACACATTGAGGTGTTGCCACTGTTTGCGCGGTTATCAATTGAAGATCAGCAAAAAATATTCAAGCCGCATAGTTTACGTCGCATTGTATTAGCGACTAACGTGGCTGAAACCTCACTGACTGTGCCGGGTATTAAATACGTGATTGATGCAGGTTTAGCGCGTATGAATCGCTACAGCACGCGTGCCAAAGTAGAGCAATTGCAGATAGAAAAGATTAGCCAGGCTGCAGCTAAGCAGCGTGCAGGGCGTTGTGGGCGAGTATCTAATGGCATTTGCATACGTTTATATTCTGAGCAAGATTTTGATGGTAGGCCAGAGTTTACCGAGCCAGAAATTTTACGCAGCTCGTTAGCCAGTGTTATCTTGCGTATGGCAGCTTTGCGACTTGGGGATATTGTAGATTTTCCGTTTATTGAAGCGCCCTCTCACAGACTTATTACGGATGGTTACCAACTATTGCAAGAATTGGGTGCGGTAGATAATAAGCGCCAGATTACTGAAATAGGCTTACAGCTTGCTAAATTGCCGCTTGACCCTAGAGTAGGGCGCATGATTTTAGCGGCAAAACGTGAAAACTGTCTGAGCGAAATCTTGATTATCGCCAGTGTGCTCAGCATACAAGACCCTCGCGAGCGGCCAATGGACAAGCGCGAAGCGGCAGATACAGCTCATCAAAAATTTGCTGGTGAAGGCTCAGATTTTATGAGTTATTTGAAGTTATGGGATTTTTATGACAACGCGCTGAAGACTAAAAAATCGAATAAAGATTTGCTTAATCAATGCCATAGTAACTTTTTATCGTTTTTGCGATTAAAAGAATGGCGTGAGCTGCATGGGCAAATTAAGCAAATTACCGAGGAATTAGAACTTAAATTAAATGTAGATCCAGCTAATTTTGAGCAAGTCCACAAGGCCCTATTGGCGGGCTTGCTAGGCAATATAGGTTTTAAAGATGGTGACAATGATAGTTATGCTGGTGCACGTGGCATTCGATTTTTTGTGGCACCTGGTTCTGGTTTAAAAAAGCTGCGCCCCAAATGGGTGATTGCGGCTGAGCTAGTGGATACCACAAAACTGTATGCACGTTGTGTGGCAAAAATAGAGCCAGATTGGATAGAGCCGCTTGCGCGGGGGCTTACAGAGAGCCAATATTCTGACCCACGCTGGGACAGGAAAATGGGTATGGTAAACGCTTGGGAGCGTGTTTCATTATATGGCTTAACCATTATCCCTAAGCGCCGCGTACATTACGGGCCAATTAACGTGCAAGAGTCTCGCGAGATTTTTATTCGTGAGGCTTTAGCCAATGGCGAGTTTGATACACGCGCAGCTTTTTTTATGGCTAATGAGCGTTTAATTGCCGAGGTTGAAGAGTTAGAGCATAAAGCGCGTCGTCAAGATGTGCTGGTGGATGAGCATAAACTGTTTGCGTTTTATGATGCAAAAATACCGACCGATATTTTTCAAGCGGCGACTTTTGAAAAGTGGCGTGAAACGGCTGAAAAAGATAACCCGAAATTGCTTTATCTCACACGTGACGACCTGATGCGGCATGGCGCAGATGCCATTACTGCTGTGCAGTTTCCAGAAAAAATGCTTATGGGCGGCGCAGGGCAAAAACCAACAATAGAAGTACCTTTAAAATACCGCTTTGAGCCAGGCCATATATTAGATGGCGTAACAGCAACGGTGCCATTGGCTTTGCTTAATCAATTAGACCCAACACCAACAGAATGGCTGGTGCCAGGCATGTTGCGTGAAAAACTCACTTACTTAGTAAAGGCGTTACCTAAGAGTTTTCGCCGCGTATGTGTGCCCGTGCCAGAGTTTGTGACAAATTTTTTAGATAAAACTAACATTTTAGATAAACTGCAGCTTGGTGAAGGCTCAATTAAGCAATTACTTGCTAGCCATATTCAACAGGTTACCACGCTTAAAATAGGTGTTGAAGACTGGGTAGATGAAACGCCAGCGCATCTTTTAATGAATTTTAGTGTGATAGATGATGCGGGACGCGAGTTGGCGATGGGGCGAGATTGGCGCACTTTACAAAAACAGCTGGGGCAAGCGGCACAACTCACGTTTAGAAACACCTCGCCAGATATTGAAAAAACCAATTTAAAACAATGGGATTTTGGTGATTTACCAAAAACCCTTAGCTTTGAACGTGAGGGCTTGAAAATTACAGGCTATCCCGCACTAGAAGATAATGTAGATAGCGTTGCCGTGAAACTGTTTGATACTGAATCGGAAGCGAATGTAAATCTGCGTAAAGGCGTTTGCCGTTTGATGCGATTTGAGTTAAAAGAACAAATGAAACAGCTTGAAAAAAGCTTGCCCAATTTTAACCAATACGCCTTGTTACTAAGAAACGTGATGTCGCCAGAAGACTTGCGCGACGATATGGTGAGCGCAATTGCAGACCGCGCATTTATTAATGATGATGATTTACCGCGAACTAATGACGATTTTATGAAGCTGAAAGTTAGAGCGCGCACGCGTTTACCTGCTGTGACGCAAGCTATTGTAAGGCAAGTGCAAGCAATAGCGACTGAGTACCAACTACTTACAATACAGCAAACTAAAATGCCAGCAACGGTTAATAGACTTAAGCGAGATTTAGAGCAACAGCTAGGTTTGTTGGTTTATAAAAACTGTATCGCCCAAACGCCGTGGGCGTATTTACAACATGTGCCGCGCTATCTGAAAGCGCTTAGATTGCGAATTGAAAAGCAGCCAGCCAACCCAGATCGTGACGGTAAAAATGCTGCTAGCGTGGGGCTGCTATGGCAAAAATGGCAAGATAAAATAAATGCTATTCAACAGGCAAACCTAGATGTTCCTCAGGCGTTAATTGATTATCGGTGGTTAATTGAAGAGCTGCGTGTATCACTATTTGCACAAGAGCTTAAAACGCCGTTCCCAATATCGATTAAACGGCTTGAAAAAACATGGGCAGATATGCGATTTTAATCGCACAGTTTAATTGCATAATTTAATAGCATGTTAAGTAACAATAATAGTTTTGAGGCGTTCTTACAAAAGCCGCGCGGCGATAAGCAGATTCGCCTTAACATTAGCCGCAATACCATGCTGGCTATTGTGTTCTCACTAATGTTGCACGCACTTATTTTATTTTTTGTTGTGCCAAATTTGCAACAAAAAAAAGAGTTAGTGCTGCCAGCACGTGAGCTAGAGGTGAGCTTAGCACCACCCACTACAGCTAAAGTTGCTGAGCCTGAGGTGGTGCAAGAGCTTGCGCCAACTAAGCCCATCGAAGCCCCAGCACAAAAGCCTACCCCTAAAGTGATTGTGCAAAAGTCTAATAAAAACGCTAAACCTCCAGTGTTTAAAGTACCCGATGTATTGGCTACCAATAAGCCTAGCCCTGAGGTTTTGCCTAAAGAGTCCAAGCCCAACGATAGCAAACCAACAGATGCCCCTGTAGATATGATGGCCTATGTGAATCAAAAGCGTGCGCAGCGTGAGTCGCAAGAAGCTGACGCTGCCAGACAAAACGCAGAAGCCACAGCCCGCGAACAAGGGCCAAGTGCTGAGCAAATTCGCGATGAAAGAATAAAGAAAAATTTTGAAAATGGCACAAATGGTATTTTTGAAATTACCAGCCTTGGTAGCCGCAACGCTACTTTTGCGTTTCGTGGGTGGACTAATGATTTTAGCAATTCGCGCAAAGAGTTTTTTGAGGTGGAAGCTAAATCGGGTCAAGACATACGCTTAATGATGATTAAAAAAATGATTAGTTTAATTAGACAGCATTATCAGGGTGATTTTAATTGGGAATCACAACGCTTAGGGCGCACTATTATTATGTCTGCGCGGGTTGAAGATAGCGAAGGCTTGGAAGAATTTATGATGACAGAATTTTTTGGGTCGAATTATAAAAACTTATGAAAGCTAGGCATTATGAATGCTAGGTATTTTTAAAATGAATAATTAATAAAGCAGTTAATCAAAGCAGTTCGTCTCACTTCACACCATCATCTTGCGCTAGCGAAAAATACAACTTTAAATTTGCAACAAAACTGGATTCTTTGCCTAATGAAATTTAATCTTAGAATAACAAGTTTTCTCATGAAATAAAAACTCTTTATAAACAGTAATATATATTAATGGTTTTAAATATTATCAACATATAGTGTTTTTTTGTTGAACTAACACTGTATATTGAGCTATAGTGTAGCCACACGGTTTTTACATTTTAATCAAAATGTAGGATAAAAGGGAATGTGGTGCGCTGTTAAATTGATTTGAACAGCAATGCCAGAGCTGCCCCCGCAACTGTAATCAGCGAGTTA
>JANMNC010000018.1:0-3335 GCA_031373695.1 Methylotenera sp.
GTTGTTCTGCCTGCCGTTGCACCAAGCAAGAAGCCGCGCGCACGACTGTCGCCTGCCATCCAAGCTAAATCGCCAATACGCTGAAAGCCAAACATAGAGTAGTAAATATAGAACGGAATCATCTGCGTACCAGTTACGCTGTATGACGTGGCAGCAGCTAGCCAGCTAGAGAATGCACCAGCTTCGTTGATGCCTTCTTCTAAAATTTGACCATCTTTAGATTCTTTGTAGAACATTACTTGGTCAGAATCCATCGGCTCGTACAGTTGCCCTGCAGACGAGTAAATACCTAGTTGTCGGAATAAACCCTCCATGCCAAAAGTACGCGCTTCATCAGGCACAATCGGTACGATGAATTTGCCCAACTGTTTATCGCGCACCAAGATTGAGAGAATGCGCACAAAAGCCATTGTGGTTGAGATTTCACGCTCACCCGTCGCGCCAAGCATGTTTTCAAATGCAGATAACTCTGGCACTGTTAACTCGTTACCTTTACGGCGACGTTGCGGCACAAAACCACCCATGGCTTGGCGACGTTCTGCCAAATATTTCATCTCTGGCGAGTCTTCGCTAGGTTTGTAGTAACTTAGTCTTTCAACTTGCTCATCGCTTAACGCTAAATCAAAACGATCACGAAATTTTTTGAGTGATTCAATATCCATGCTTTTTTGCTGATGCGTGGTATTTTGCGCTTCACCTGCATCACCCATGCCATAACCTTTAACGGTTTTAGCTAAAATCACAGTTGGTTGGCCTTTATGGTTAACCGCTGCATTGTAGGCTGCAAAAACTTTGTGTGGGTCATGACCACCACGGTTTAAGCGCCAAATATCGCTATCACTCATGGCGGCAACCATTTCTTTTAGCTCGGGATATTTGCCAAAGAAATGCTCGCGCGTGTAGGCTCCACCTTTGGCTTTGAAGTTTTGATATTCGCCATCTACGCATTCTTCCATGCGCTTTTTAAGCAAGCCATCTTTATCCATTGCCAATAATGGGTCCCAATAAGAACCCCAAACCACTTTAAGCACATTCCAGCCAGAACCGCGGAAATTGGATTCTAACTCTTGAATAATTTTGCCATTGCCACGCACTGGGCCATCTAGGCGTTGCAAATTACAATTAATAACAAAAATAAGATTGTCTAATTTTTCGCGAGAAGCTAATGAAATTGCACCTTGCGATTCAGGCTCATCCATTTCGCCATCACCACAAAACACCCATACTTTACGGTCGCTCGTATCGGCAATGCCGCGGTCGTGCAAATATTTTAGGAAGCGTGCTTGATAAATACCCGCTAATGGACCTAAGCCCATAGAAACGGTAGGAAACTGCCAAAAATCTGGCATTAACCAAGGATGCGGGTAGCTAGATAAGCCATTGCCACCCGTTTCTTGGCGGAAGTTATCCATTTGCTCTTCAGTAAAACGACCTTCTAAAAATGCACGTGCATATACACCAGGGGATGAATGCCCTTGAAAATACACGCAATCGCCGCCAAAATTTTCATTCGCAGCGCGGAAAAAGTAATTAAAGCCCGTGTCATATAAGGTAGCCGCAGATTGAAAGCTAGCAATATGCCCACCCACGCCTGGCGATTTCTCATTAGCACGTAGCACTGTCATAATTGCGTTCCAGCGCACCAGTGCGCGAACACGGCGCTCCATTTCTGGGTCGCCTGGCAAGCGCTGTTGCAGGTGGGTAGGAATAGTATTTACATAGGCGGTTGTTGCGTTGTACGGCAAGTTGCTACCAGAGCGACGAGCCTTATCTATCATGGCTTCTAGCAAGAAATGCGCGCGCTCAGTGCCTTCGTTTTCAATGACAGCTGTTAAAGCGTCTAACCACTCTTGCGTTTCTGTAGCGTCAGTCTCAATCAATTTGTTTTGTTGGTTCAAAGTCATGCAGGGATAGTCTCCGTTGATAGTGCTGGCATCGGTATAATGATCTACAACAAGTTAAATTCAAGCGATTACTGTGAACTGGCTTGATTTAATGCAATCTATAAAGTTGTAGTGTGGCTTTTTTAGGCTTTTTGGTCAAGTTAAACCGTAGGCCTAAGCCTGTGTTTTTACAAGATTTGCTACGTTTGTCATACATTATATATAAGAGTTAGGGAATATTAAATGTCGTTAAAATTAAGTCAATATGCTGATATAAGCAGCGAAAATTCGTTATCTTCACATAAACATAGTCTTTTTGTTTTAGATGAAGCATCTGAAAATCAGCATTTATTTGCCGAGTTACTGCTAAATAAATTTAAGCGTAGCCAGGCTGATTTTAAAAGCTTAAATAAAACGCCAATAAGCCTAGATTTGCCAAGTGGAGGCACTGCAACTTTTGTGGTTTTGGCTAAGCAATTATCCATGTTTCAAAAACATACTTTATTACGTAAGGCAGTTAAACCTTTATTAGAAGAATGCCCAGACAGCATTGCAATTTGTGTGTACGGAGATGCCGAAACGCGCGAGGCGCATGCTTGCGCAGCCTATTATGTGACAACTGTTAACGCTACAGAATTACCCAGCCGCAAAAGTAAAAAAGACAACAAATTTAAACCTTTAAAAGAAATTAGTATTTTTGGTTATAAAGCTGAGCATGATTACGATTATGTGAATGCGCGTGTAGCGGCTAATACATTATGCCGCAACTTAACCATGCTGCCACCTAATGAGCTAACACCTGCTATTTATCGTAATAAGGTAAAACAATTGGCTAAGCATTATGGCTGGACACATGAAGAATTTGACATGGATGCGCTTAAATTATTAGGTGCGGGTGCATTTTATGCAGTAGGGCAAGGCAGTGAGCCAATGGATGCTGCGATAGTACATTTAAGTTATGCGCACCCCAATGCTAAAAAGCATATTGCTTTAGTTGGTAAAGGTATTTGTTTTGATACGGGTGGGCACAACTTAAAACCAGCCAAATATATGCAAGGCATGCACGAAGATATGAATGGCAGTGCAGTTGCCTTGAGCGTTTTGCAAGCTGCAACAGAAATGGCGCTGGAAGTAAAAATTGACTGCTGGCTGGCTATTGCCCAAAACCACATTGGGCCACTGGCTTATAAACAAAATGATGTAGTAACTGCGCTTAATGGCATGACTATTGAAATTGTGCACACCGATGCTGAAGGCCGTATGGTGTTGGCAGACACCTTAACTATGGCAAGTCGCCAAAAGCCTGATGTCATTTTAGATTATGCAACGCTCACAGGTAGTATGGCAGTTGCTGTGGGTGATCGCATGAGCGGTATTATTGCCACTAGTAGTGAGCTTGCCTACAAGGCAGTACAGGCGGGGGCATTGGCGGGGGAGCGTATTGTGAGCTTT
>JANMNC010000197.1:0-19303 GCA_031373695.1 Methylotenera sp.
CCAAAGAAAGGCCACCGCAGCCTGCAAACAAGTCCACAAAATATCTTTTTTTATTTTTCAATTCATCAATCTATCTTAAGGTGCAAAAATGCATTCTAAACTATCAATCGCCAAAAATTGAACTAAATTTGGTCTTTAGGCTGAATCTAAAATTAAAAAGTCATAAATAAAATGCAAAAAAGGAGTCGAAGCTCCTTGTGGATTTGATAAATCACCTTTGCGCCAGCTTAAGTAATCAAGCCAGAATTTTTCTTTTGTTGAATTCATAACCATCCTTAATATTTTTATTGGATGATTTCATTTTTTGGAAGTTTTAACAGGCGTGGTTAAATTAGCGCTTACGAATCTCTTATTGTTAGAGATTGCATTATTATAGATTTCAAGATTTTTAGCTAATTTCCCATAATATTTAGGGGTGAATCCTACGTTATAAGTTGAGCTAAAATAATGATTTATATAGAAAAGGTATATTAAAAAATACTTTAATTTGAGATTAAATCACTAAAAAATATACTTGAACAAAAATTAAATTCTATCTTATTGATTTTATTGACTAATTTTTAGACATAATTTGAGGAAATATGGTGAAAATTCATAGGTTTTTGAATAGTATAAAACTGCCCATAGACTGCCCACGAAAAAAGAAGGGGCTTTCCGAAGTGGTTACTAACCTCGGAAGCCCCGTAGAATGGTGGTGAAAGAGGGACTTGAACCCTCGACCCCAGGATTATGAATCCTGTGCTCTAACCAGCTGAGCTACATCACCGTTTAAATCAAATTAGTTTGCGTTAAACTTAAGCAAGGGCGCAATTCTAGTGTTTTAGCAGCATATTGTCAAAAGTAACTTAGCTTTTTAATGAAACTTAATGGTTACCATGAGGTTGTAAACCTTGGAATGGTTGGGCATTAAGCCTCGCGCAGTTTGCAAGTTAAATCTCGCGCTACTAAACATTAAACCTAAAGTGCATCACATCGCCGTCTTGCACGATGTATTCTTTGCCTTCTAGACGCATTTTTCCTGCTTCTTTGCTGCCTTGTTCGCCTTTGTTTTTTACATATTCGTCATATTGAATGACTTCTGCGCGAATAAAGCCGCGCTCAAAGTCGGTGTGGATAACGCCTGCAGCTTGTGGGGCGGTGGCGCCTTTTTTCACTGTCCAAGCACGCACTTCTTGCACGCCAGCTGTAAAATAAGTCTGTAAGCCTAGTAAATCGTAAGCAGCGCGAATTACACGATTTAAGCCAGGTTCATCTTGGCCAAGCTCAGATAAAAATAAAATTTTATCTTCATCATCTAGTTCAGATATTTCGGCCTCAATTTTCGCACAAATAGCCACCACTGGTGCGTTTTCGGCTTTGCCTAGCGCTACAAGCTTATCGAGTAGGGGGTTATTTTCAAAACCTGCTTCGTCTACGTTGGCAAGATACATTACAGGTTTTACAGTTATTAAGCACAGTGGTTTAAGTAGTTGCAGTTCATCGTCATCTAGGCCCAGCGTGCGCACAGCCTTGGCTTGGTTTAAACAAGGCAGCACTTTATCTAACACTGCAACCAGCGCAATGGCGTCTTTATCGCCACTTTTAGCTTTTTTACCTTCGCGCTGCATGGTTTTTTCTACCGTTTCCATGTCTGCCAAGGCTAACTCGGTGTTAATCACTTCAATATCTGATAGCGGGTCTATTTTATTGGCTACGTGAATCACATTGCCATCTTCAAAGCAGCGTACCACATGCGCAATAGCATCGGTTTCGCGAATATTGGCCAAAAATTTATTGCCTAAGCCTTCGCCTTTTGAAGCGCCCGCAACTAAACCTGCAATATCTACAAACTCTACAATGGCTGGCTGCACTTTTTGCGGCTTCACAATATCAATAAGCGGTTGCATGCGCGTATCGGGCACCTCTACTATGCCAATATTTGGCTCTATGGTGCAAAAAGGGTAGTTTTCTGCCGCAATACCTGCCTTGGTAATGGCGTTAAATAAGGTGGATTTGCCTACATTCGGTAAACCGACGATTCCGCATTTCATTTGATTTCTCTATTCAATTAACTAACTATTTTTTAGTGTGTAATTTTAACATGGAGTTTTCAAAATCACCTGCTAGCAAGTAATCTAGGCATAGTGCACTTTGATTAATGGCTTCATCAATAGCTGTTTGCTCGTTTTTTAGTGGCGCTTTTAATACAAAGTTAATCACTTCATTGCGATCGCCCGGGTGACCAATGCCAATGCGCAAGCGCCAATAATCGGGCGTACCAAGTGCGGCATGAATATCTTTTAAGCCATTGTGCCCACCATGGCCACCGCCAAATTTTAATTTAGCACTACCTGCAGGTAAATCTAGCTCATCATGAATCACTAAAATTTCAGCAGGTGCAATTTTGTAATAATTGGCAATTGCTGCAACCGCTTTGCCACTGGCGTTCATAAAGGTATTTGGTTTAAGTAGGTACTTGTCTTGAGCTAGCTTGCCTGTAACACCAAAAAATTTAGCGTCAGGCACTAATGGGGTACTGGATTGCGTGGCAATTTGATTCACCCACCAAAAACCTGCGTTATGGCGTGTTGCGATATATTTATCGCCTATATTGCCCAGCCCTACTAAAAGTTTAATGCCTGCCATTTTGCTAGTTTAAAATAAAAAACGCGCACTTAACACTAAGCGCGCGTTTAATAAATTACTACCAATTACTCAGCTGCTGTTGTTGCAGGTGCATCAGTTGCTGTGCCTGCATCATCAGATACGCCGCCGCGTGTTTTGGCAATTGCCGCAACTGCTGGATCAGTGCCGTGTGCTAGTTGCACAAACTCAACGCCTTTAGCAAGGGTGATTTGTGATAAATGCACAGAGTTACCCATTTCTAGGGCAGCTAAATCAACCTCAATAAATTCTGGTAAGTCTTTTGGCAAGCAGCTTACATCTGCCTCGGTTAAAATGTGCGCAACGATACCGCCGCCTAGTTTAACGCCTGGTGCAACATCGGCATTAATAAAGTGGAAAGGCACTTTAACGTGGATTTTTTCGGTTGCTGAAACACGTTGAAAATCAATGTGTTGAATAGTGTTACGTACAGGGTGCATTTGAAAATCACGTAGCAATACGTTTTCTTTTTTGCCATCTAAAATCAAGCTTAGAATAGAGGCATGAAAAGCTTCATGACGGAACTGTAAAAACAATTCTTTGTGATTCATTTCAAGATTTACAGCATCTTTACCAGCACCATAAACCACACCTGGAACATTGCCAGCGCGACGTGCACGGCGGCTCGCACCCGTACCTTTAACGTCACGCTTGACTGCATTAATTTCAATACTCATTTTAATACTCCTAATTTTGCTGCAATTAATTAAATGGTTTAATTAAAACAGCTGTACTACACAAAAACTGTTTTCCGCGACCAGAAAACAGGGTTAAAACTAAACTTTTTTTGTTAAATCATTTTTCTAATGATTTACATTAATCCATAAACAAGGAAGAAACTGACTCTTCTTGGCTAATGCGCTTAATTGTTTCGGCCAGTAAGCCTGCTGCGCTTAGTTGGCGAATCTTTTTACAATTGGCCGATGCCTCACTTAGTTTAATGGTGTTTGTCACCACCAACTCATCTAGAGCAGAATTAAGTATGCGATCAGCCGCATTGCCAGATAATACTGGGTGTGTGGCATAAGCTAATACACGTTTTGCACCTTGCGCTTTTAATGCAGCAGCGGCTTCGCACAGTGTATTGGCGGTATCCACCATGTCGTCCATAATTACGCAGGTGCGGCCAGCTACTTCACCAATAATATTCATTACTTTGGCTACGTTAGCTTTTGGGCGGCGCTTATCAATAATAGCCAAATCAGAATTTAACTGTTTAGCACAAGCCCTAGCACGAACCACACCGCCAACATCGGGCGATACAATTACTAAATCTTCGTAATTTTGCTTAAGTAAATCATCTAGCAAAATAGGCGTTGCATAAATGTTATCTACTGGAATATCAAAAAAACCTTGAATTTGGTCTGAATGTAAATCCATGGTTAATAATCGATTTACGCCAACGCTGGTAAGCATATTAGCCACCACCTTAGCAGTAATAGCCACGCGAGCAGACCGCGGGCGCCTATCTTGGCGCGAATAACCTAGATATGGAATCGCAGCAGTAATGCGGCCCGCAGACGAACGACGAAGCGCATCTACCATCACCATGACTTCCATTAACGTGTCATTAGTGGGGTGGCTGGTTGATTGCAGCACAAATACATCGCGGCCACGCACGTTCTCAAGCAGCTCAAGCATAACCTCGCCATCACTAAAGCGGCCAACATCTGCACGGCCGAGCTCTATGCCTAAATGATCTGCAACTTGTTGTGCAAGTTCAGGGTTGGCGTTGCCTGTAAACACCATCATATTGGCGCTATTTATGCTGTTATTCAAAGTGTTAACCTTTAATCCACACGGTTAAAATGCTTAAAAAAATAAAAGCGTGTAAATCAATTAATCTACACGCTTTCTGCTTACTATGCAGACTAATAGTCTACATTTAAAATATTGGCTGAGGAGGAAGGACTCGAACCTTCGGATGCTGGGATCAAAACCCAGTGCCTTAACCAACTTGGCGACTCCCCAATAAACTTAAATTATTTATTACAACCCAAACACTATGCTGTTAAATCATAATGCGGATGATTATTTAACCCCTTCGCTATAAAGCCCGACGTATTGGCAGGTTTTTTAGCTAAAAGTTCATTCGCTTTTAATAATGAATTAACCGCTACAAATACAGAAGCACCAGATCCACTCATTCGCGCTTCACCGTAAGGTTTAAGCCAATTAAGGGTTGCTGCAACTGCTGGGTATTCTGTACATACCGCTTCTTCAAGATCGTTTTTAAAAACACTAGAATTCTTGTATGAATTCTCGCCTCTTGAAAAGTCCGCTATTTTCAATGGTTTCGTGTCTCTTGTCAATGTTGAATTAGCAAAAACTTGTGCAGTAGACACCTGAATTTGTGGGGTAAGCACCACATAATATTGGTCTTGCTCACTTTTTGGCAATTCTACCGCTTGTAATATTTCGCCCACGCCCTCTGCCCATGCGGTTTGGCCAAAAATAAATACTGGCACATCGGCACCCAAAGTTAAGCCTATCTGCATGAGTTTTTCGCGGCTTAAATTAAGTTGCCAACACTTATTTAATGCCAACAAAACGGTTGCAGCATCTGAGCTGCCACCACCCAAACCACCGCCCATGGGTATGTGCTTTTCTACCAAAAACTCTACACCTTGTGTGCAGCCTGTGGCTTGTTTTAAGGCATAGGCCGCTAAGGCGCATAGATCTTGGCTCTCAGGCACGCCTTCGATGTCTGCTAACCGTTTTACTTGGCCATATTGTGTGGGTTTTAAGTAAATTGTATCGTAAAAGTCTAGTAACAAAAACACGCTTTGTAGGGTGTGATAACCATCGGTGCGGCGACCTGTAATATGCAAAAATAAGTTAATTTTTGCGGGCGCTAAAAAAGTTTGAAAATCTTGCATTGGTTATTTGCTGTAATTATTCTGGAGTTTTTATAGCGTTATTTGATACGATTGTTTTGTTATAGTTATTTATTAAAGTTATTTTGCTGGTGTTATTTTTCAACACTTTTCCAAGCTTCTACCAGTAATTTTAAATTCACTTTATCACTTTTCAATATAATTTTATTGGGCAAAAAAATTCCATTATTTTCGGTGTAGCTTTCATAGCTTATATCCCAGCCATCTTGCTTTAGTGTTAATAGCCGGCCCTTTTCGTCGGCGCTAGATGCTTCAATATTACTTTTTGTTGGCTTGCCTAGCGCCCAATCGCTCAGCCCTGTAAGCGGTAATCTAAAACCTAAAGTCGCTTCTGTTAAGCTTTCGGCATCCTGCGCATTAATCGTATGACCATCTTGTGAGGTAAGCGTGACTCCAGTTGGAGTTTTTGCGATATTTGCTAGCTTGCTACCAAGCGGAGAATATACATCTATATTATCTGTGCTGGATAATTGGTTACTGTTTGCCTGATGCTGCCAGTCGATACCGCCTGAAAAGCCTTGTTTTTGTGTAACCACACCCAAGCGGCCTTTTAGCGCAAAGCTTTTAATGCCGTTTAATGCAGTGAGATGCTGCAAATGTGCGCTTGAATTTGCTGGTGGCAGGTTGGTTGAAGGTGGCAGTGAGGCGCAACTACTTAATAAAAGCACTAATAGAAATAAATAACGGTGATGTATTTGCAAGAAAAAATCCACCTAAACAATTAAATTTAGATGGATTGTAGCGGAATTTGCTAGCTTAATTAAGCTAGCAATAGGATGTTATGAATTAAATTTCTTGGCAGTGGCCAATAAAACGTCGTTAGCGGGGTGCTCTTTTAATGCGCTTGCCCAGATTTTTTTTGCCTCATCTAACATGCCTTGCTTCCACAACACCTCACCCAAATGTGCTGCAATTTCAGGGTCTGCCTGTGTTTCGTAAGCTTTGCGCAGGTGTTCAACCGCAAGCGCTAAATTACCTAAACGATAATGTACCCAACCTAAACTATCGAGCATGTAATGATCGTTAGGTTGCAGTTTTAAGGCAGTTTCTATTAAGGTTTTTGCTTCGTTAAGCTTAATGTTGCGGTCGGCAAATGAGTAGCCAAGCGCATTATACGCAGCGGCAAAATCAGGTTTCATCTGAATTACTTTACGTAATTGCGTTTCCATCACGTCTAGCTTGCCTACGCGCTCTGCTGCCATGGCGTAATCGTAAATAATTTCTACTGAATTTGGCAGGTTTTTCGCAGCCTTATCCATTAAATCAAACGATTCTTGATTGCGCTTGGCTGTGCCCAGTAAATTGGCTTGCGTTTGAATAACAATAATCTGCTGTTCTGGAGTGAGATCATTAACGTTATCTAGCATAGTAATAGCAGCATCGACTGATTTGGTGCGCGCAATTACGTTAGCTGCAGATAATCTACCTTCTAAAAAACGTTCATCAGACGGCGATATTTTGTCATACCAAGCTAGGGCTTTGGTATCTTGTTTTTGGCGTTCTGCACTGCGGCCTAAATAAACATACAGTTGGTCTGGCTCTTTAAAGCCAGCACTAATCGCTTGTTGAAAGTACTGGTCTGCTGAGGCAAAATCGTTAGACTCAAGTGAAAGTAAGCCTACTACAGCGCTAATCTCTGGGCTGCCTTTTGAGGCTTCAACCAGCTTCACAAATTCTGGCTTGGCTTCGGCATGGCGTTTTTGATTCACTAATAATTTAGCATAAGCCATGCGTACATCATTGGCTTTAGGGTTTTGTTTTAAAAATTCTTGGTAAAAAGTAATGGCTTTTTGTGGCGATTCTTTAAATAAAATTTGACCTTGCATTTGCGCGCTAGGCTCCCAGCCTGGCCGCAAGCTATCGGCAGTGGCAAGTTCTGTCTTGGCAATATCTGTTTTGCCCGCCACTAAAGCGGCTTGTGCAATCGCAAAATGCGCCTCGGCTAATTTAGGGTAGGGTGCTGCAAACTCAGTAATTGAAGTCAGTACTTCATTTTTATCTTTTTGGTTTGCAAGTAGCGTATTTAGATATAAAAAACCATTAGCACGCGTTTCTTCTTTAGCTAATAGTTTTTGAATATGCGGTTTGGCTTGCTTTAAATTGCCGCTCGCAACTAATAATTGGCTAGAAGCTTGTTGCGCTTCCAGCGAGTTAGGATCGAGCTCTACCCACAATGTGGCAGCTTGCAAGGCAATTGCTGGCTGATTGGCATATGCTGCAGCCTTAGCCGCGCGCTCTGCTAAACGTGCATCACGTGTTTGTTTTGCTAAATCCAAAAATAATTGGCTAGCTAAGGTGACATCACCGCGCTGACCTGCAATTTCACCCAACAAATATTTGTAAACAAACTCTGGGTTGGCTGTGGTAATGGTTGGTACGTTGTTAGCAGCATTTGTCGGCTGTGTGGTTTCAGCGTAAACGTACAAGCTGCTAGTGGCAGCAAAGCTTAAAGCAAGCGTAATAACTAATTTTTTAATTTTTGGCATGCGTTTGATTCCCAATTTTATAATGACTTGCACTTTTTAAATCTATTTTACTAAACTACCTATTGTGTTTAGTCCGTGACAGTTAAAGCAAGTTCATCCATAATTAAAGGTTGGTAATAATTACACTAACATTAATTAAGACTATAACTTTTTGCCTGAAACTAATCTACCAATTTTGTTTCTCAAGCATTGAGTATTATTCGGTGGTTTGTAAACAATGATGAATAATTTAACAGTAGAAGCGCTAGAGCTCACTCGTTTATACGGCGGCCGCGAGGCAGTTAGTAATGTGAGCTTTAACTTAACACAAGGCCAAGTATTGGGATTTTTAGGCCCCAATGGCGCAGGCAAAAGTACCACCATGAAAATGCTGACGGGTAATTTAGCACCCAGTGCTGGTAGCGTGAAGATTTGCGGCATTGACATGATAGAAAACCCTAAAGAAGCCAAAGCGCTTATTGGGTATTTGCCAGAAATGCGTCCGCTATATAAAGAGTTTACGGTCGATGAGTATTTAACTATCGCGGCAAGGTTACATAGAGTTTCTAGCGGTAACATTAAAAAAGCAGTAGAAACGGCAAAAGAGCGTTGCGGTTTAACGCACATGAGCAAGCGCTTAATTGAAAACTTATCAAATGGCTACCAACAACGCGTTGGTATTGCACAAGCCATTATTCATAACCCCATGGTAGTGATTTTAGATGAGCCAACTGTCGGTTTAGACCCCATTCAAATTCGCGATATTCGCACGCTTATTCGCGAAATCGGCACTGATCATAGCGTTATTTTATCTACACACATTTTGCCAGAAGTAGAAATGGTGTGCGATCACGTGCAAATTATCGATAAAGGTAAGCTGGTATTTAACGGTGGCATTGATGTACTAAAACGTCAACGTGTTGGTAATAAGTTACTGATTGGCTTTAATAGAATGCCAAGTGTTGATGAGTTACTAAAAATTGCAGGTGTGACTGAAGCAGAAATTACTGAAAATAACATGATGCGTGTGCGCTTTGCTGATGGCGCATCGCCGCATGAATCAATTGTACAAACTGCCGTAAAAAATAGTTGGGGCTTATACCAAATAGCGCCAGATCAAACCAGTTTAGAAGATGTATTTGTGCAATTAACTTATCAAGATGCAGCAGCAGAGCCAGCTGCAGCTGCCGCTTAACGGATTACTAAATTATGATACTTAATATTGCAAGAAAAGAACTCAAAAGTGTGTTTGCATCGCCCATGGGCTGGATTATCTTGGCATTGCTTATGTTTGCGTTTGGCACTTATTTTTTAAATGGCGTAAATGACTATTTTGAGGTGATGTCTGGTGCTATTCGTCCAGCAGAACGTTATGGCGTAACGCAGTTTGTAGGCCAAACCGTGTATGGTTTAGCTTCATTTATTATGTTGTTTGCTGTGCCGTTATTATCAATGCGTTTAATTAGTGAAGAGCGGCGCAGTCAGACGCTACCATTTTTGTTTAGTGCACCATTATCGCTAACAGAAATAGTATTGGGCAAGTTTGTTGGTCTGGTCGCATTTTTAAGCATATTAATTGTATACATTGCACTTATGTTGTTTACGCTTAATATTTGGTCAGATATTGATTTTGGCTATATTTTGGCTAACTCGCTTGGTTTATTTTTGTTGGTGGCTAGTTTTTCAGCGCTAGGCCTTTACTTTTCTAGCTTAACGTCACAGCCTGTGGTGGCCGCTATTTTGAGCTTTATTGCGTTGTTTGCGTTGATGATTTTAGATCGTTTTTTTGCAGGTGACCCAAGTAACACCATGGCAAAATTATCGCTAATGAAGCATTTTCAGTCATTTGCTGGTGGATTAATCGATACGGCAGATATTGCATACTTTGTATTGTTTATTGCTACTTTTTTAATTTTAACGATTCGCCGCTTAGACGCAGACCGTTTAAGGGGTTAAGACTATGAAAATAAACCGTAATTTACGTTTTCAAATGTTGGCACAAAGCTGGCTTTTTGTAATTTTATTTCTTTTATTAGTGGTGCTGATGGGTTATTTGGCACATCAATATCGCTATGCAAAAGATGTCACGCAAGCTAATCGCAATATACTCACACAGGGTAGCGTAAACGTGCTTAAACAGATGAAAGATCCTGTGAGTATTACTGTTTATGCATCTAACGATGATGCTAATCGCGGCGATACATTTAGAAAAGGCATGATTGATTTTATGGCGCGTTATCAACGCGAGAAAAAAAATATTAGCCTAAAATTTATTAATCCATCAGCCGAACCTAAACTTGCGCAAGAAGCAGGCATTAAAGAAGATGGGGAAGTGGTTGTTGAGTACAACAAGCGCTCTGAACATATATCGCCACCAATTGCTGAGCAAGAAATGACCAACTTATTGGTGCGTTTAGCACGCACTAATACGCAAGCAGTGATGTACTTAGACGGCCATGGCGAGCGCCATATGCAAGGTATTAAAAATCACGATATTGGTGAGTTTGGCAAGCAGTTAGAAGCTAAAGGTTTTAAATTTGCTAACCCCGATTTAACCATTGCGCAAGCGGTGCCCAGTAATGGCGCCATGCTGGTGATTGCTAGCCCGCAGGTAGATGTGAGCGAGATTGAGGCTAAGAAAATCAAAGCTTATTTAGAGTCGGGTGGCAACTTATTGTGGCTGTTAGATGATGATAATTTGCGCGGATTAAAAGAAGTTGCTGATTATTTGGGCTTTAAAGTTTCACCCGGTATAGCGGTAGATATGACAGCCGCACAGTACGGCGCAGATGCAAAAGTAGCATTTGCATCTTTGTATGGCGATCACCCAATTACGCGCAGCTTTCAATTGCGCACATTGTTCCCAGAAGCGCATGAAATTGATGCGCAAGCCTCAGATGAATTTGGCTGGAAGGTAGGGCGCTTGGTAGAAGTGGCACCTAATGGTTGGTTAGAGTCAGATAAATCAAGCGCGGGTGTTAAAAATCAAAAAGTGGTGTTTGATGAGAAAACTGACAAGCGCGGCCCCATTAATATTGGTGTGGCTTTAGAGCGTATTTATGGCAAAAAAGGCCAGCGCGTAGTTATTATGGGTAATGCCAACTTTTTATCTAACACCTTTATTACCAATGGTGGCAACTTAGATTTTGGTGTGAATATTGTTAACTGGCTAGCTGGTGACGATAAGCTAATTACCATTCAACCCATGCCGCTTAAAGACATTAACATGACAATACCTAACGACGATAAAGGCCGAATCATTGCTTGGACAGTGTTTCATGGCTTTCAGTATTTTATCCCGCTGGGCTTTTTTGTAGCAGGGTTCTGGTTGTGGTGGAAACGTAGAAAAGCCTAGTGTTTTAGATTTACCCCACTTGAATTTTAAGCAAGAATTAGCGTGATGAAAACAAATGAAAAATAGATGGTTACTTAATTTAATTATGCTGGCAATAGTGGCTGGTTTAATTGCATTTTTATATACACGTCCACAAGCCAATATTGATGAGCCTACCGAGCATGCTGTTTCACAGCTTAAATTGGCTGATTTCACACATATTAAAGTTGAGTTTCCAACGCAAGCGCCAGCCAGTTTTGAGAAAGTAGATGGTTTTTGGCGTATGACTGCTCCCTACAAAGCGCGTGCTGATCAAGTTTCAGTGCAACGTATTTTGTCTATTATTGCAGCCACCAGCATTGAGAAATTTCCTGCAAATGACCCCGAAAAATTTGGCCTTAATAACCCACAGCTTAAAATTAAACTTACTGGTAAAACCAATGAAGAATTTGTGTTTGGTACACATAACCCAGTAACCGACGAACAATATTTGGCATATAAAGATGCGGTTTATTTGATAAGAGCCAATTATTCAGAGGCGGCGGCTACGCAAGCTGTAGAGTTAATTGATAAATCACCGTTATCTGTAGCAGAGGCAAAGCAAATAGTGGGCTTTGATTATTCTAGGCTTGAGCAATGGGAAGAATCTCGCTTAAATGTAGATGTGGTTGATGGTAAATGGACAACCAACTTGACCCAAGCTAAACCAACTCAAAATGAGATGAACGAGTGGCTAGATTTTAGCTGGAAGCAAAGCCCAGCAACATCAGTAGAGCTATACAGCCCTGACAGAAAGGTTACGTTGCCATCATTTGAAATTAAATTAAAAGATGGCAAAAAGATACATTTTGATAAAATTCAAGAATCGCCAGAGCTATTAATTGGCCGTCCAGATGAGGGCATTATTTATCACTTTAGTAATGATGCGGGCTTTACTATGCTTAATCCACCGCTAAATATTAAATAATTTTATTTTTTAGTTATGGCGCATGCCTAAATATTATGCCTGAACTACCAGAGGTAGAAATTACTCGTCGCGGCTTAATTCCGCTTATTAATCAAACTGTTGCAAATGTTGTTATTCGTAACGCTAGTATGCGTTGGCCTATTCCTGCACACTTGCCACAAACACTGCTTAATCAAAAATTAATTAGCTTAAAACGCCGTGCCAAATATATTTTGGCAGAGTTTAGTAATGCGCATGGCGATACGCTTGATAATAAAACGGCTGATAACGAAAAAGTGAGCGGTACTTTACTGCTGCATTTAGGCATGTCGGGCCGTATTTGTCTGCTCGATAGAAATTACCCACCAGAAAAGCACGATCACTTTGATATTGCCTTTGAAGGTATAGATGGAAAACCAGGCCGTGTGTTGCGCTTGCGTGACCCAAGACGCTTTGGTGCAGTTTTATGGGCTGGCAGGTCACCCAATAACCATGCGCTTCTTAAGCCACTTGGGCCAGAGCCATTAGAGCATGATTTTAATGCTCAATATTTGTTTGATTCTATTCGAACACGCAGCGCTGCAATTAAAGTAACCATCATGGATAGCCACTTAGTAGTAGGTGTGGGTAATATTTATGCTTCAGAGTCGCTATTTCGTGCGCGTATTCACCCAGAAACGCCTGCTAAAAATGTGACGCTAAAACAGTGCACAAAACTTGTTGCAGAGATTAAAGCTACCTTGAACGATGCGCTAAATGCTGGTGGTAGTAGCTTACGTGATTTTTTTGGCGCTGATAGTAACCCTGGATATTTTCAGCAAGAACACTTAGTTTATGGCCGCACTGATGAGCCTTGTAAAGTTTGTACCAAGCTTATTAAATGTATTAGATTGGGTCAGCGCTCTACTTTTTATTGCGGCTATTGCCAAAAACAATAATACTTACTCTTCGCGCATCCAAATTTGTGAGCGGCCGAATAGTGACAAGCCAATAAACCCGCGCACTTCGAGCTGGTTACCTGTTTCGTCTAGCTTTAGTTTACAGCGGTAGGTTTTGCCATTTTCGGGGTCTAAAATTTCACCACCCTCATAATTATCGCCTTTTTTCTTAATGCCTTTTACGATTGTCATGCCGATAAGGCGTTGTCCTTTGCGCTCATCTGTACATTTAACACAAACAGATTCGCCTGTATCAGTTTCTAATAAACCTTTTTCAATCACTGCGCTGTATTCACCATTAACTTCAGAAATGCGAATCAGCGAACGTGGCTTTCCTGTTTTGTCATCAAGCGTTTTCCAAAGCCCTGCAGGGCTGCTGTTTTGTGCAAATGCTACTGTGTTAAACAAAAGAAATATACTTAAAAAAATAATGGTAAATCGCATATTGTGCATCTAAAATCCTTTCAAAAACATAACATTACTGCAAAGTACTTATTGTGTGGCGATGATGATTAGGCTAGTTATTTGCAATAATACTAAAACTACAATCGCAGCCGTCATCCGCTTTTGTGTGCGGGATTGTTTATGCTGAGCCGCCATTAAGCTGGCAATATTTAATTGATGAGGCGTTTCATGTGCTGAATCTGTTTGCTGCTTTAAAAATTGGTTAATCAGTCGCGGCATTTGTGGTGTATTTTTTAGTATAAATGGCAGCTCTTTTTGTAGTGTTTTAACCACGCTGCGCCAGCCTATTTGCTCGCTCATCCAACGTTTTAAAAATGGTTTAGCCGTTTGCCATAAATCAATATTGGGGTCTAAATCGCGGCCTAAGCCTTCAATATTGAGTAAGGTTTTTTGCAACATTACCAGTTGTGGCTGAATCACCACACCAAAACGACGTGACATTTGAAATAGGCTTAGTAAGGTGCGCCCAAATGAAATATCTTTTAGCGGCTTATCAAAAATTGGTTCACATATGGCGCGGATACAGATTTCTAGCTCATCTACGTTGGTTTCTTTTGGCACCCAGCCAGACTCAATATGGGCAACTGCTACGTCGCGATAATCGCGATTAAAAAATGCTAAAAAATTACGCGCGAGATAATATTTATCGGTATCTGAAAGGGTGCCCATAATGCCGAAATCTAAAGCGATATAGCTTCCGTCATCGGCCACTTGAATATTGCCAGGATGCATATCGGCATGAAAAAACCCATCACGAAATACTTGTGTAAAAAATATCTCCACACCATCGTGCGCTAACTTGGTGATGTCGATACCCTTACTACGCAGAACATCTAGACGGCTAACAGGTGTGCCAATCATGCGCTGCATGGTCATTACTTCTTTGCGGCAATAGTCCCAATATACCTCTGGAATTAATAGCTTAGGAATAAGTAAATTATTATTTTTAAAATTACGCGCCAGCTGGCTGCAATTTGCCGCCTCTAAGGTTAAATCTAGCTCATGCTGAGTGTGGCGTGCGAACTCCTCTACCACCTCTAGCGGTTTTAGGCGCTTACCTTCAGAAGACACGTTTTGCAACAACCAAGCTAGCGATTTTAGTAAGGCTAAATCTTGGCTAATCACTTTGGCTATACCCGGGCGCAATACCTTCACTGCAACTGGTTGCCCATCTATTAAGTGTGCAAAATGCACTTGCGCAACCGATGCGCTTGCCACCGCAACAGTATCAAATTGGCTATAGATTTGGTTAAGACGCAACCCGAAGGCATCTTCTATACTTTTTTGGACTTCTTCATAAGCAAAAGCTGGTACTTGGTCTTGCAGCTTTGCAAGCTCGTCTGCCACGTCAGTTGGCAATAAATCGCGACGTGTTGAAAGCATTTGGCCAAACTTAACAAATAATGGCCCTAATTTTTCGAGCGCAAGTCTAAGCCTTACACCACGTGGCAGTGCATTATTACGCCAAAAAAATAAGCACTTAATTAAAGTATGTAATGGTTTAAGTGTGACGTGCTCGGCTATAAACTCATCTAAGCCAAACTTTAAAATCACAAATATAATGTATAGCAAACGAAAGTAATGCATAGTTTTTAGTGGTTACTTTCGATTGGTTTTGTAATAACTGGTTTTGTAGCAGCCAAGCTTAGTTTTTGCAGCCGCTTCTCTAGCCGCGCCGCATCACTGCGCAGGCTGTCTACATCGGTATTAAATTGTTCAACATGCCGCTTTTTAGCTAAAATTTGTTTTTCTTCTTGCCAATATTCACTTAACATTTCTGCCAAATTAACGCTTTGCTTTTTTGCATTTGTGTAAAGCTTATGGCTACCTTCACCTATTTTACTGGCTGCAATATCACCTACTAAATGGCTTAAATCTTCTTCAATATCCCAGCGCATATTTTGCAAAACTTTACTAATTTCGGTGGCTAAATGCGTATCGCCATCAATCTTAATTTGCATTTTTGCAGCATCATCTTTAGCTAATAATCGCAGAGCAAGGCTGGGAGGTAGGTGGATAGTGGCGTCTGGGGCAGTGGTTTCGCCTGCAAGGTATAAGCTACCATCTTCTAAAATTGCTAAATTAGCTTTAATTAGCACAAAATCAAATTGCAAAGTTTTGCCAGAAAAAGGTATTAAATAGTTGCGAGACCAATTATTTTGATTGGTAATGTGCTGCAAAATACGGGTAACAAGGGCTTTTAGCATGGTAAAAATTTGGTCAGGTGATAATCCAGCATTGTCATTTATAAGATTTATGTATTGGTGTAATTAAGTTTTATAGCCTTTATGCAACGCTGCCACACCCGCCGTTAAATTATGGTAATCCACTTTAGCAAAGCCAGCATCTAGCATCATTTGCTTTAAGGTTTCTTGATCGGGGTGCATGCGGATACTCTCTGCTAAATATTGATAGCTGCTAGCATCTTTGGCAATAAGTTTGCCCATAAAGGGTAAAAATTTAAATGAATAAGCATCATAAATTTTTTCTAAAGGTTGCCACACTTTAGAAAATTCCAACACTAAAAGTCTACCACCTACTTTTAGTACCCGTAACATTTCCTTTAATGCCACTTCTTTGTGCGTCATATTGCGCAGACCAAATGCCACAATCACACAATCAAAACTGTTGTCTGCAAATGGCAGCAGTTCTGCATCACATTGCATTGCAGGCACGTTCAAGCCGGCATCTAACATGCGGTCACGTCCTACTGCCAGCATAGAAGCGTTGATGTCGGTCAATATCACAGCACCAGTTGCACCTACTTTTTTTGAAAATAGTTTTGATAAATCGCCACTACCGCCTGCAATATCTAGCACTTTATCACCAGCTTTCACGCCGCTAGTATCCACGGCAAAGCGTTTCCAAACACGGTGTAGGCCTGCCGACATAACATCGTTCATTACATCGTAATTGCTGGCGACTGAGTGAAATACTTCGCCCACTTTATGTTGTTTTGCCGCTTCATCCACAGTTTTAAAGCCAAAATGCGTTGTTTGCTGTATTTTATCTTTGGTCATTGCGTATCCTGTCTTTTGTGGCCAGCCATTTCAAGTTTGGCAATGTAATCTTGCCACATGGCCTCGTAATGTTCACCTAAATAGTACAAATAATCCCACGAATATAAGCCAGTATCATGGCCATCAGTGAACACTAGCTTGACTGCATAATTACCCACAGGTTCGATAGCATTAATATTCACATCCTCTTTACCAACTTGCAGGGTTTCTTGGCCAATACCATGCCCGCGCACCTCGGCAGATGGTGAATACACACGTAGAAACTCACATGACAGCATGCATTGCATATTGTTATCAAACTTAAGCTCTAATAAGCGAGATGCTTGATGCAGTTTAATATCAATAGGGCGTGGCGATGTAGGGTTTAGGCCGCTCATAAAAACTTAAATTAATTAACAACTTAAAATGATAACAGAACATGCCTGCAAGCTAATGTATTAGCGGTTTTTACCACAAATAATTAGTGTGTTTTACCGTTTATGTTAAAAAACCAACCTTTCATCAGAAACTAAATTAAATATAAGGTCTGATGTAACTGATTAATTTGAATATTTACAATGTCGTGATAAAGTGTAAAGACTATAAAAGTAGCCACATTAGGCAACGATTTTGGGGATAACAATGGCAGAAAATAAATTAGCGCATCAATTTGCAGCTTACTCTGAGTGGAGAAAAGCGCTTGTTGACAGTATTTGCGATTATCGCAGCTGGCTAAATGAGCAAGAGTTAAATGACGCACAAATCGATCAGCGCATTACTAATCTGCTAGAAAGATTAAGAGAAGATAAACTTAATGTTGCATTTGTAGCCGAGTTTTCTCGCGGCAAGTCTGAGCTAATTAACGCAATTTTCTTTGCCGATTACGGACAACGCCTGCTGCCTTCTAGTGCTGGCCGCACCACAATGTGTCCGACTGAGTTGTTGTACGATCCAGCTAAACCAACATCTATTATGATGTTGCCGATTGAGACGCGCGCATCTGACGCCACCACTACCGAATATAAACGCTACCCAGATGAATGGAAATCAGTACCGTTTAATGTTGATAATAATGACAGCATGGTTGCTGCTTTTAAAGAGGTTAGCAGCACTAAACGCGTAACCGCAGAAGAAGCCGAAAAGTTTGGGCTTTTTGACCCCAACAGCTCCGATGATGCCATGAGTTTGAATAAAGATGGCTCGGTTGATATTCCATGCTGGCGCTATGCCATGATTAATTTCCCGCACCCATTGCTTGAGCAAGGTTTGGTTATTTTAGATACCCCTGGTTTGAATGCGATTGGTACAGAGCCAGAGCTAACCCTAAACATGCTGCCCAATGCGCATGCGGTATTGTTTATTTTGGCGGCCGATACAGGTGTCACAAAATCTGAAATTGATGTATGGCGCCAATATATTAGTGGTACACGTTGGAAGCAAAAAGGCCGTCTAGCCGTTTTGAATAAAATTGATGGCCTGTGGGACGAGCTTAAAAACGAAAAAGAAATTGAAAAAGAAATTAACAAGCAAATCAGAGTAAGTGCTGAGTTGCTAGGTTTAGAAAACAATCAAATTTTTCCAACATCGGCACAAAAAGGTTTGCTTGCAAAAATTAATGGTGATGAAGCCTTATTAAAACAAAGCCGTTTGCCAGAGCTTGAAAAAGCACTTTCAGATGAGTTAATTCCATCTAAAAAAGAAATTGTGCGCGATAACACTAAAAATGAGATTGAAGATTTAATCGCAAACTCAAATATGATTTTAGATTCGCGTGTTGCAGGTGTGGTTGAGCAGCTAGAAGAGCTTCGTGGGCTACGCGGTAAAAACGAAGATGTTGTTGAGCACATGATGAACAAAGTGAAAGTGGATAAAGAAAACTTTGAAAAAGGTTTACAACGTTTTCAGGCGCTTCGTAGCGTGTTTTCACAACAAACTAATAAGCTGTTCACTTTGCTAGGTATGGAAGCATTAAAAGTGCAAGTGCACACAACCCGTGAAACCATGGTTAATGCAAGCTTTACAAAAACCATCCGAGAGGCAATGGATCACTTTTTCTTAGACTTAAAAGGTCGTTTGGTTTCATCTGATGAACAGATTGATGAAATTAAAAAAATGATGGATGTGATGTACGATAAGTTTTCTAAAGAACATGGTTTACGTAAATCTGAGCCACCAGCTTTTTCAACTTTACGTTATCAAAAAGAGTTAGCAAAACTAGAGCGTGCCTATAAAGAGCAGTTTAATACCGCTTTTAATATGATTGCTAACGAAAAAATGACTTTAACTACTAAGTTTTTTGAGACTTTAGCTAGTCGTGTGATTCATGTATATGAAGTAGCCAACCGTGATGTAGAAAATTGGTTAAAAGCAGTAATCGCGCCAATGGAATCGCAAGTGCGCGAGCATCAATTGCAATTACGCCGTCGTTTAGAAAGCATTAAACGTATTTACAAGGCAACCGATACTTTGGAAGACCGTATTTTAGAGTTAGAGAATATTGAGAAAAGTATTCGTGCGCAGATGACCGATTTAAAAGTATTGCGTCAACACATGGGTAATGCGCTGGCATTTGAGAGTGAGTCAGAGTCAAAAGCTGCATAATTTAGATGCCAGCAA